>JAJUHD010000021.1 GCA_029268085.1 Bacillota bacterium
AAGAGCCGCCCCAACAGGGCGCACCCGCTGTTCCTCGGCCTTGTCAAGGCTGCGCTGAACAGAGCGGAAAAGCTCGGTCAGAAAAACGAATACAAAGAATAGAACAAAAGAAGTCCGGCGATAAGCCGGGCTTCTTTTCGGGCAATATCTTTTTAACTATTTGTCAGTTTCAAAGCGCTGCCTGAATTACCTTCTTCGACTTGCTGTCAAGTATTCCGCCTGCGAGAGCGTCTAAAATGTATTTTTCGATTTCATCTGTCCGGTGTGTTTTTCTGATGAGAAGCAAAATATTTATAATGTCCAGCAGGAAGAGCTTGCGCATTGTCTCTCTGGCGGTCATGATGTCAACAGCCATGAGTTTTTTGGCGATCTTCATGCTGAGTTCAGGTTTATAGGGCACGATCTGAGCGAAGGCCTGTATGCACTGGCGGACTGTGATCGGCTTTTCATCGTTTAACAGTGCGCAGAAATCGTCAAAGCAATCGTCAAATCTGCCATCCTTGTCCCATTTTACATTTGAGGCGAGCATGATGAGGCCGATATCACGCTGATAGGAATTGGCGCTTTTGAGCTTTTCCCTGAACAAGTCCCAATATCTATAAAGCTCATCAGAGTCCTTTGCCCTGTGCTGGAGAGTGAGAAAGCTCGGATAACGGAGCTTGTCATCCTTGTCCGAAAGCCATTCCACAAGAAGCCCTACATCATCGGCCTCCAGTGATTTTGAAAGCTCGGGAAGTTCATCCTTCTGCGCGTTGATCAATTTCTCGGCTGTTATCATGGTCGTCACCTCTGCTGATATTTGGTGTGGTCTGATTACAGACATTATATTCCAAACATTTCCGGAAAGCAACGCCGTCCTTACAGTTTTCCGCTGCGAACAAAGGCTTTTAATCACTATGCCGCAAAAAACACTCGAACTTTTGATGTTTATGCCCCGTATTACTTGACAACAGGGCATATTGTGTTAAACTTACAGTAATTGAATATCTGATGATGGAGGCGCGGTTGTCAAAAGTAACCTTCGGGAAGCCGAAGGCGAAAGGGGCCATCGCCGAAGCATCGGAAGCACAAGGACGTGCGGATGATGCTGGGCTGCGGGAGAATATGTCGCAGACTGTCACGAAAGTGGAGAGCTATCATTGGTTAGAAGCGGAAGAATATCCGTTTCGTATACATTTTTATACCTGTTTATGTATGGCCGTGAGTTTTTCATTTTGAAAGATTCGCGGTTTTTTAACGTAAAAAATGAAATAATGAGGAAGGAAAGACAAACATGAAAAAGGTCTCTGCTATCTTGCTTGCACTTACAATGCTAATAGGTCTCTGCGCCTGCGGCAAAAGCGCGCCCGCAGCCAGCGCATCACCCGAAGCCTCTGCCGAGTCGGCAGCATCCCCGGAAGCCTCCGCAGTCCCATCCGGAGTTGAGGATGGTGTTCTCACAGTCGCCATGGAGTGCGCCTATGCGCCCTATAACTGGACACAGTCCGATGATTCCAATGGCGCTGTTCCCATCAAGGACTCCAACGAGTACGCTAACGGCTACGACGTCATGATGGCGAAAAAGCTCTGCGAAGCCAACGGCTGGCAGCTCGAAATCGTTCGTCTTTCATGGGACTCGCTGATTCCCGCCGTTCAGACCGGTCAGGTCGACGCAGTCATCGCAGGCCAGTCCATGACTCCCGACCGTATGAAACAGGTTGATTTCGCCGGTCCGTACCTCTATGCCACTATCGTCTGTCTGACGCTTAAGGACAGCGCGCTTGCTTCAGCGAAAGGCATTTCAGACCTTGCAGGTGCAACCTGCACCAGCCAGCTCGGAACTATTTGGTACGACACCTGCTTGCCCCAGATAAAGGATGCAAAAATCCAGACCGCGGCAGAGGACGCTCCCGCAATGCTCATGGCCCTTGAGACCGGAACAGTAGACTTCGTTTGCACCGACATGCCCACAGCTCAGGGTGCTATTGCTGCATATCCCGATATGACTATTCTTGACTTTGCCGGAAGCGGCGACGATTTCCAAGTTTCCGACAGCGACGTCAATATCGGTATCTCCGTAATGAAGGGCAACACCGTTCTGAAGGACGCGCTTGACAAGGTTCTCAGCACGATGACTAAAGATGACTTTAACAGCCTGATGTCCGAGGCTATTGCAGTACAGCCCAAAAACTGATTATCGGAATAATAGCAATATTAATTAAAGGTGAAGGCGTGCCGGTTTCGGCCCGCCTTACCTTAGTTAGAAGGGAGATGGGTCAAAATGGATAAATTTGCTCAGCTCGGACGCGAAATAGCAGAGTTATGGGTAAATAACAGCAGCGCATATCTGAACGGAATGTGGAAAACGATCTCCCTTGCCGTCATCTGCACTCTTGTAGGCTGCATGATTGGTTTCATATGCGGCATACTCCAGACGATACCCTGCACTAAGTCAGACAATATCTTCAAGCGTTTTTTCCTTGGATTACTCAGAGCCCTGATTAGGATATATGTTGAAGTATTCCGCGGCACTCCTATGATACTTCAGGCAGTTTTTATCTTTTATGGTTTGCCGTATTTTACCAACAATACCCTGCGCTTTGACAGCGTATGGCTTGCGGCGTTTACTGTCGTGTCTATAAACACCGGTGCATATATGGCAGAATCCGTCCGCGGCGGTATCCTGTCGATTGACATTGGCCAGACCGAAGGTGCGAAGGCAATTGGCATGACGCATTTCCAGACGATGGTATATGTTATACTGCCGCAGGCTCTGAGAAACATCATGCCGCAGATCGGCAACAACTTTATAATCAACCTAAAGGATACAGCGGTAATGTTCATTATCGGCTACACAGAGTTGTTTGCCGTGCAAAAAGCAATCGCCGGCCGAACATTTATGTATTTTCCATCCGCTACTATAGAAATGGTTTGCTATCTTTTTATGACGCTTGTCAGTTCCTTCCTGCTGCGTTGGTGGGAGAACAAGATGGACGGTTCAGACAGCTTCGATCTTGCGACTACTGATACGCTTGCACACACAAGCGGCATGATTCGCTATAAGCACAGAAAAAAGACCAGCGATATCGGGTCAATCTCAACAAAAACGAGAGGGGGCGCTGAACGGTGAACGATACTATTCTTGAAGTCAGCCATTTGGGAAAGACTTTCGGCAAAAACGTCGTTCTGCGCGATATAGATTTTTCTGTCCGTGCCGGCGACGTGACGAGTATCATCGGCGCGTCCGGCTCGGGCAAGTCTACACTTCTGCGCTGCACGAACCTGCTTGAGACGCCTACCTCGGGACAGATAATATATCACGGAACGGATATTATGTCGAAGGGGTTCAACATCCCTGCCTACCGCGCGAAAGTCGGCATGGTGTTCCAGAGCTTTAACCTTTTCGCAAACTTGACGGTGCTCGAGAACTGTATGATCGGTCAGCGCAAGGTGCTGCACAGGGACCGCATAACCGCCGAAAAGACCGCGAAGGAGTATCTTAACAAGGTCGGTATGGCGCCGTATATCAATGCAAAGCCCCGGCAAATATCCGGCGGGCAAAAGCAGCGCGTCGCCATTGCAAGGGCTATGGCGATGGAACCCGAAGCGCTGCTCTTCGACGAGCCCACCTCAGCGCTCGATCCGCAGATGGTCGGCGAGGTGCTCGACGTTATCAAGACGCTTGTCAAGGAAGGCCTTACGATGATCGTTGTTACACATGAAATGGCCTTTGCCCGCGACGTTTCAAACAGAGTCGTCTTTATGAAGGACGGCGTCATCTGTGAAGAAGGCACTCCCGCTCAGATATTCGGCAGCCCCGAAAAGCAGGAGACAAAGGAGTTCCTCTCAAGATTTTTCGACAGGTAATTTTTCAGAAAAAAACGGACAAGCAGAACGGGACCGCGAACAAAGCGGCCCCGTTTTTGTTGAAAAAACACGATTGCACAGGTAATTATAAGTAATTTTTAGGCAGAGGGGGTATATTTGTAAATAATCGGTTAAATTTCCCTCTGGGGTATCCATTTTTACGGATATTATGATAGAATAATGCAACAATCATACCAAGGAGCAAAGCCTGTTATGGAAAGCACGATAATCCAGTTTATAAACGATTACGGATATCTGGCGATACTGCTTCTGATATTCGTGGAAAACGTTTTTCCTCCGATACCTTCGGAGGTCGTTCTGGTTTTCGGCGGCTTTCTCACCACGCAGTCCAATATGAGCATATCGCTCGTAATACTGTTTGCAACGCTGGGGGCGACTTTGGGTGCGGCGGCTCTCTATCTGCTCGGAAGAATGCTGGACAGAGAAAAAATCAAGAAGCTTTTCTCAGGGAAAATTGGAAAGACGATGCATCTTAATCCGAGCGATGTCACGAGATCGGAGGAATGGTTCAAGAAATATGAAAAGAAAGCCGTACTGATCTGCAGATGCGTTCCGGTCATGCGCAGCCTGATTTCCATCCCTGCCGGAATGGCAAGGATGAAGTTTCTGCCGTTTTTATTTCTTACCGTGCTTGGAACAACTGTATGGAACACTGCGCTCGTACTTATCGGAGCATTTGCCGGCAGCGCTTGGGAAACAAGTCTTAAATATATCGGCTGGTTCTCGACTGCCGCTATTGTTGTTATTGCGTTAGCCGTTGCTTATGTCGGGTATATTTATCTTAAAAAAAGATTTTTTAGCAACAAAAAAAATAATGATGATTGACTCTGTATTTTAAGCATATTTCTGGTAATTTTGCTACAATGGTTATCGGAAATGTGCTTTTGATGTTTTACATGGTAAAATATTTGTAAAATAAATATATTGCTCTTTATTAAGCAAATAGATTATAATAATGCAGGGAACTTTGCACAATGAAAAGTTTGCGAAGCTGCCCGAAATATAAACTGATACTAATCAGGGGATGTGATTATACTTTGGATATAAGCTTCGGGGGTTTCATCAGCCAGGTGACGGCAAATCCGGTGCTTTTGGTAACGGTACTGCTTACACTTGGCGTTATTTTTGTCAACGGCTGGACAGATGCTCCGAATGCGATAGCTACATGCGTCGCGACCCGCGCAATGCCGCCTAAAGCTGCGGTACTTATGGCGGCGGTATTCAATTTCCTCGGCACCTTTGCGATGACGCTTGTAAATGCCACGGTTGCGATGACCATCAAAAACATGGTCAATTTCAACGGCGATACGCAGGCGGCCACGCTTGCACTCTGCGCGGCGCTTTTCGCGATCATAATCTGGGCAACGGCGGCATGGTATTTTGGAATCCCGACCAGTGAAAGCCACGCTCTGATAGCCGGACTTTCCGGCGCGGCGATCGCGCTTCAGGGAGGTTTTGGCGGAATCAACGGACACGAGTGGATAAAGGTCATATACGGCCTTGTTTTGTCTACTTTTCTCGGCTTTGGAACGGGCTGGGTTTTCTCGAAAGCCACAGCTTTTATTTGCCGAAGCATGGACAGGCGCAAAACCTCGGGCTTTTTCCGAGGAGCGCAGATTTTCGGCGGCGGCGCGATGGCATTCATGCACGGCGCACAGGACGGCCAGAAATTTATGGGAGTTCTTATACTCGGCTTGTTTCTCGTAAACGGTCAGGACACGACGGGAAGCATTGTTCCGCCCATCTGGATGATGATCCTCTGTTCTGTGGTCATGGGTATTGGTACTTCGATCGGCGGCTATAAGATCATTAAGGCGGTCGGCATGGATATGGTCAAGCTTGAAGTCTATCAGGGATTTTCAGCCGACCTTGCTGGAGCCTTTTGCCTGCTCTTGTCGTCTCTGTACGGAATTCCCGTTAGTACGACCCACACCAAAACGACGGCTGTAATGGGCGTCGGCGCAACAAAGCGCCTCTCTGCGGTTAACTTCGCCGTAGTAAAAGATATGGTGCTGACATGGGTTTTGACTTTCCCCGGATGCGGTATCATCGGATACCTGATGGTCAAGCTGTTTTCGGCGATCAATCTATAAATTTGTATAGGAAGGTTTTACAGTCATGGCAAAAAAAGATAGTTTCTATTTCCGCAACTTTGTTGAGAGCGCCGAGATTTCCTGCGAAGCCGCAAAAATGCTGAAGGACATTCTCTGCGATTTCGATGTCAAAACTCTTTCGGAGAATAAGGTAAAGCTCCACGAAATTGAGCACAAGGGCGACGATAAGAGACACGAGATGACGAATGTTCTCGTCCGTGCTTTCATTACGCCGATTGAAAGAGAAGACATGCTCAAGCTCAGCCAGTATATCGACGATGTTACCGACTGCATTGAGGACATTCTGATACGCATATATATCAACAACGTGACATCGATCCGCAAGGACAGCATCGAATTTGCGGATCTGCTCATCCAATGCTGCGCCGCGATGAAGGATATGCTCGAGGAGTTCCCGAACTTCAAAAAGTCGAAGAAACTGGGCGAGTTTATAATCGAGATGAATCGTCTCGAGGAGCTTGGAGACGATATGTATGTCAATTGTATGAGAAATCTTCATACCACGTCGAACGATCCTCTTGAGATCATCGCATGGCGCGAGATATATGAATTCTTTGAAAAGTGCTGCGATACCTGCGAGAACGTTGCGGATATTATCGAAAGCATCGCAATAGGGAACACTTGATGAGACAGGAGAAAGCTTGAAACTTATTGAATTTCAAGCAACAAGCTGTTCGCCCTGCGGGCAACCGCAGCAAATGCATAAATTATGGCCATCCTTTCTCATGGCCATTTTGTGCCTTTACCGAAAGGATGGTCATAATTATGAGCAACATTTGGCATGACATTAGCCCCGAAAGGATAACACCCGAGGATTTCATTGCTGTCATAGAAATCGAAAAGGGGAGCAAGAAGAAATACGAACTGGATAAAGCCACCGGCCTTCTGATACTTGACAGGGTACTATATACCTCTACGCATTATCCTTCGAATTACGGATTCATCCCCCGTACTTATGCGGACGATGATGATCCCCTTGACGTCCTTGTTTTCTGCAGCGAGCCGATCGACCCGCTGGTAACGGTCAGATGTTATCCAATCGGAATGATTACGATGATTGATAACAATAAAAGCGATGAAAAGGTCATCGCGATTCCCTTTGCTGATCCCATGTATAACTCTTATAAGGATATCGATGATCTGCCAAGGCACATTTTTGAGGAAATCAGGCATTTTTTCTCAGTTTATAAAATGCTTGAGGGCAAGGCAACCAGCGTCGATGAGGTCAGGCATCGCGACGATGCCGTAAAGGCAATTCAGAAAGCGATTGACGTTTATAAACAGAAATTCAGCTTATAAATATATAAAACGGGACATCCTGAGGGATGTCCCGTTTTAATTCGCATTAATACCCGAGTTCCTCGTCAATGATAACGACCTCGGCCTTTTCGGTTCCGCCCATCTTGTTCCAGAGAACGACAAGTCCGTTGCAGATGCGTTCGGGGCTATTGCAGTCATAGCACCTGAGTTCGCCCTTTACGCAGGGAGTGTTTCTGTTGAGCCTTCTTGCATTAAGCGGGGAGGCAATATTCCTTGCGCGCCAGAGCGCCTTGTCATAATCCTCGGCGAGCTTATTTTTGCCTACAATTATGTAAACCTTTTTCTTCCCGTATAAAGTGTTTGCGACTCTGTTGCCAGAACCGTCGATATTGATTATTTCGCCTGTCTGCGCAATGGCATTAGCACTGGTTATGTAAACTGCGGCGGCTGCGGCGTTTTCACGGGCTTCGCCGCTATCCTGCTTCCAGTGCCAGAATACCTTGTTGTTCTCATTAAGACGCTCATAAAGACCAAGAGCCTCGAGCGTCATGCTTCCGCCGAAGCCAATGGTTTCACCCTTGAGCTGTGAGGAAAGATAGTCGACGGCCTCGTTGCGGTTTTCAAAGAAGCTAACGTCAAAGCCGCGGTGCTTCAGGTTCTTTATAGTTTCATCAATGTTTATCAATCAAATGGCCTCCTTGGTATTACTGATGCGGATCAATTATGCTTCATTGTTATGATTATACTCCCGAAAACAGGGAAACTCAAGAGAAATGAGCTCACAATTATACGCTCCCTTAAGGAGGAGAGATTTGAACTCAAGTATTCCTGCCTTGCTTGATTTTGGCAAAATGTGCTATAATAACCGCAAAACGCTTAAATGTGCGGTCTTGCCGGTCTTGCTGCTTTATGATATATACGAAAAAGAGTGCTGACGGGATAACCGCCTAATGCAGGGCTTTGGGAGGGGATAAAATGCGAAAGATGCTTGGAGTGAAAGAAATCGAGAAGCTGCTTGATTATGTTAGCTTTGATATATATTCGCGGCTGCTTGCCAATCGGCATATATGCTTTCCGCTTGAAAACGGAGCATATCTGATCGGCTTTCATTTCTGCGATATAAGAAAGCCCGAGCAGAGGGACGAGAGGATATGTATCTACTGCGGGCCAGAAGATTTGATTTTTATCACAGACAACAAGCGCTGTGTAGAGCTGATGAGTGACATCGACGAGAAGACGGAAACCTACAGGCAGCTTCTCCAGTTCTTCAACGCTATCACAGCCAACGATGTGTATGAGCTTGAAAAGTTTGAGGACCGGATAACCGATCTGGAGGACAGCCTGATAAAAGAGAAGAAGTCGAAATCAAGGAACTCCGACATGATAATAAGCATGCGCCGCGAGCTTCTTAAACTGAAGCGTTACTATGAGCAGCTTACCCTTATAACGGAGGACTTGACAGAAAACGCAAACAAGGCCTTTAATGCCGAGCTTCATTTGAGATTCATCTCTCTCGACAAACGCATGGACTACCTGCTGAACTCTGTCCTGCACCTCCGTGAGTATATAACACAGGTCAGGGAGGCATATCAGGCTCAGATAGACATAGAGCAAAACCAGATAATGAAAATATTTACTGTAATCACCGCGATTTTCCTGCCGCTGACGCTGATTGTCGGCTGGTATGGGATGAACCTGCGGATGCCGGAATATGACTGGAGCTTCGGTTATCCATTTGTCATTATACTGAGCGTTGTGGTCTGCGTCGGGTGCATAGTCATTTTTAAATGGAAAAAGTGGTTTTGACAAAATTCAACGTCCGGTAATACCGCTCGCTGAGCGGCATCACCGGGCGTTGCTCTATAGATAGGTTATCAGGTATATGCCACAATCACTCGGATACGCCCGCCGCTGCTCGGCAGCTTGTCGTAATAGCCTCTAAGCGTATAGCTGCTGTCTGCACTGACCGCAGAAATGCTGGAGAGCCTATAGCTACCGTATTCACAAATATATACGGCAACATTATCTCCGAGCGCATATTGGGTGCCGTCTGATGTTGCGTAAGCGGAATTAAGTGAAGATAGGGTTAGGCCGGTAAGGTTCTTCATGCTGACGATGTTGCTGCCGCTGAACTCAATCTGCACAGGTCCTGCGGTGACACTGAAAGCACTGGAGTTACTGCCTGCGGAGCCGGAAACTCCATCTACGATGTAATCGTAGGAACTTGTGACGCTCATCGAACCGTAAGATTCGTTTGCACTTGTAAGTATGCCATATTTATACATATCGCCGGTTACATTGTTCAGGATCATATCGCTGATCTTACCCTGTGAATCCAGAGCATAATAACGGACGTCGCTGCTGCTAAGCGTAATGCCGGCAAGCCTCGAGGGATAAACTCTCAGATAAGAACCGTTTGCTGTTGAATCCAGAATCTGAACATCGTCTGCGAAGGTATAGGAGGCAAAGGTGGTTCCGGCCGAATTGACAGTTCCCGAAAGATTAGACTCGCTGAGTAATCCAATCGATGCTTTTCCGTTGGAAAAGCTTACTTTGACCATGTTACCCTTACTGAAGCCTGAACTGTTGCATTCGTATTCGTATGTGCCTCCGTCAGTACAGGTTACCGTAACGGTAGTGGACGAATAGCTGTTGCCCGAACTGTCCGTATATGTTTTGGAACCCGTAGCTGTGACGAATCCATATTTTGTGGTGTTCAGATCGCTTGACTTTACAACGCCGACCACATCCCCATTCATGCCGAGAAGGAGCGTTACCGAATCACCGATATTGTAAGTGCCCATATCGGAAAGAGCATAGGCGGCAGAAGAAGTAGCAATTGAATAGGTTTTCCCGGCCACTGTTACGGAAGTCGGAGCGGACGTACTGGGGGAAGCGGCGGTATAAACGCCGGTTACACGGTTGCGATATACCCAGACGGTCCTCATTCCAGTATTATAGTAGTAGACATCATAGGTGGAAACTGAGGAAAGGCTGGAAACCGAGCCGTTTTTGTAAACGGTTGCAGCGCTGGATGTGAAAGGCAGCAGGGAAGTCCACGAAGAATCCTCAACAATAAAAGGCCCTTTCATGTTTGCAAGGACAAGAGACGAATAATCAAGCTCGCCCGAACTGTTCACGGTGTAGCCCAGAGTTGTAGCGTAGTAGCTGCCGCTCTTGTTTTTGGTGCTCATCAGGTTATAGAACAGATACATGCAGTCCTGCCTTGACAAAACCTGTCCCTGCGTTTTAGAGATGTTTTCGTTCAGACCAAGAGCGTTGTACTTTGCAATCTGCGCCTCGGGGAAGGAACCTGTGAAGTCGGATGATGTAAACCCAAGCATTTTGAGTACAGCGGATACAGCTTCCTCGAGTTTGACATAATTGTCCGGCCTGAATGTTCCGTCCGTATAGCCGGTTATCCAGCCGGAGCTTACGGCCGCCTGCACATAGGAAGCAGCCCAGTGCGTATATCGGACATCTTTAAAAGGAGATGATTTTGCCGTCGAGCTTATGGAATCCTTATAGGTTGAAGCGGCTATCATCATTTTTGCAAACTGGGCTCTTGTAACGTTGCCCGAAAGATTCAAGTTGCCTGTTCCGTCGCCGGTGATGATACCGAGCGCCTGAACGATCTGCTGAGCAGACGTCTGGCCGGAAGACGTGGCATAAGCAGGCCCGGCGGTCAAAGAGAGCGCCAGACAGAGGGCGAGCAATAAGGAAGTTGTTTTTTTCATATATATCCTCCCGTTAATCATAGCGCAGTGCGTCGATGGGGTTGAGTCTGGCCGCTTTTCTAGCCGGCAGGAAGCCGAAAACCACACCGATGGCAACGGAAACGGAAAATGCTCCCAATACCGAACCGAACGAAGGGGCGACCGTAATGCTTTCCTGCGCCAGAGCCGAAATAATGCTTGTACCGATTGAACAAAGAAGAAAGCCGAATAGGATTCCTATAATCCCGCCCAAAGCGCTTGTTGTTGCGGCTTCGATGACAAACTGCCCCAGAATATCCTTCTGCTTTGCTCCAAGCGATTTGCGGATGCCGATCTCACGCGTACGTTCCGTGACAGATACGAGCATGATATTCATAATTCCAATACCGCCGACAAGCAAAGAGATAGCTGCGATAGCTCCGAGTATAATGACCATAACATTGACCTCGGTCATAAAACTGTCCAGCATCTCAGACATGCTGACGACGGAAAAATAGTCATAGCTTTTGTATACTTTATATAAAGCTTCTTTAATAGTGGTAACGGCCTTATCAATGGTTTCCGGATCGGCTCCGCTGAAAACAAAGCTCGATATGGTGCCTGTCCAGCTCATTTTTGCCGCGTTTGTATATGGGATATAAATAACATCGTCAGAGCTGCCTTTTTCGCTTTTGGCTTCTTCTTTCAGCACCCCCACAATAGTAAAAGAAGTACCGTTTACTTTCAGAGTCTCGCCGACAGCGTTTCCGGAATAGTAAGTTTTAGCTATGTAGCTTCCGACCACGCAAACCTGCTGACGCCTGAGAACATCGACATACTGAATGAATCTTCCGCCTGTAAGTTCGGAACTCGCAATTTTCATGTAGTCTTCGCTTATGCCGGAAACAGACGTGGTTTTAATTTCCTCGCTCCCTATTTTAACGGTTCCGCTTACGCCCACCGACGGTGAAACATAGGAAAGAAGCTCGGGATTTTCTTCAACAAGAGCATACATATCATCGACGGAAATGGTTCTTGAAGCGCCTCTACCTTGAATGTTGACGTTAATAAGGTTAGTACCCATGCTTTCGAAGCTTTCGGTTATATAGTTTTTCATGCCGTTTCCAAGACCGACTATGACAGTGACGGCTCCGACTCCGATGATTATTCCGAGCATTGTGAGAAAGGCGCGTACCTTGCTCTTCATAATGCTCTGGATGGCGAGCTTGAAAGACTGAAAGAAACTCACTGTGCCACAGCCTCCTCTTCATCCGCTTGGACAACGGCACCCTTGCCGCCGCTCGGACCGTCGTAGACGACCTTGCCGTCCGCAAGGCGGATTATTCTGGGCGCGGTGCTCGCTATCGAATTGTCGTGCGTTATAAGGACTATCGTATTGCCCTCGCTGTGCAGTTCCTGAAGGAGATGCAGGACATCGCGGCCTGTTTTGGAATCCAGAGCGCCGGTCGGTTCGTCCGCCAGAATCACAGAGGGATTTCCCGCAAGCGCTCTTGCTATGGAAACACGCTGCTGCTGGCCGCCGGAAAGCTGTGACGGAGTATGACCCAGCTTGTCGGAAAGTCCGACTCGGTCCAGTGCTTTTTTTGCGCGCACAAACCGCTCGTCCTTCGGAACGCCGCCGTAGAGCATGGATACCTCAACATTCTCTAGCACTGTAAGCTTCGGGAGAAGGTTATACTGCTGAAAGATAAAACCAAGCATCTTGTTTCGAATATCGGCAAGCTGGTTGTCGTTGAGCTTGCCGACGTCTTTTCCGGCGAGCAGGTACTGTCCCTGTGTCGGAACATCCAGACAGCCGATTATGTTCATGCAGGTAGATTTTCCTGAACCGGATTGTCCGACTATCGCCACAAACTCGCCTTTTTCGATCTGCATGGATATTCCGTCCACCGCGCGAACGATATTGTCGCCCATGTTATATAACTTATAAACATCTTTAAATTCGATGAGAGGTGTCATATTATCAGCCTCCCGCCGGTCCGCCGCCCTGTCCGCCGCCCGGGCCGCCCCCTCCTTCCGGAGGTGCGCCGCCTTGTTCGCCGCCCTGTTCGCCGCCTTGCATTTGCTGATACATATCGCTTGTGGTATCAATTACATGAGCAACAGCGATCGTATCGCCTTCGTTTAGGCCGCCGGTTATTTCAATATACTCTTCATTATTGACGCCGAGGGTGACATCGACATATTCAAAACCTTCGGGGATTCCGGATTTATCCGTTACAAGAGTAGAACCGTCGGATGTTTTAAGCTTCGAGGTGTCCTTGCATACAAGGACCTTGTTGCCGCGAGATATTGCGTCGACAGGTACCGCCAGCACGTTTTTCACAGACTCGACAACGATTTCGGCTGTCACGTTCATGCCCGGCAGGAGACCTTCGGTTTCGGTTATTTTAACAGTGACAGGGTATGCAGTCACGCCGTTTGTCGTAGTGCCGCTGATATTGACCTTTGTCACTTCGCCCGTAAATGTTTTGCCCTCGACCGCGTCCGCCGTAACCGTGACCTTCTGGCCGACACTGACCTTGCTTATATCAAGCTCGTCAACGCTCAAATCCATTGTAAGATAGGAAAGATCATATATTTTGCAGAGCGTAGTTTTGGCAGATGTCGAATCCAGCTTATCGCCGGCCTTATATGTTTTAGTAATGATTGTGCCTGCAATAGGCGATTTAATCGTATAGTCCTCAAGCGCTTTCTGCTTGTTTTCAAGACTGTTCTGCGCATCCTCCAACGAAAGCTTCGCGTTCGTAACGCTTTCCTCTATGTCGTCGCTCTCGAGCTTTACAACTACACTGTTCTTTTCGACATATGAACCTTCGTCTGCAAGGATGGAGGCGACAGTACCTGAGGCTTTTGCAGTTATCGTTTCGGAACTTATATAGGAGAAAGTGGCGCTGCTGTTGCAGGCGATGCCATCAATTGTAGCCGTGGCAGAAGTGGAATCCGTAATACCACCGGGATTGGAGACTTTTATAGTCACATATTTTACGAGCATATTACCCGCCAAAACCTGCTCGGTGCTGTTGATCTTGGTAATAGTGCCGTTAAGCGTTTCAAAGGTACTGTCGAGCGTGACCGTCGCCGACTCTCCGATATAGAAAGAATCAACGTCGGCAGAGTTGAAAGGAACACACAAGGTTACGGAGGAACTGTTGCGGACGGTTCCGATTTTGGAACCCGCCTGCACCGTGTCGCCAACTTTAACATTAAGTTCGGTGATTGTACCTGCGGAGGGAGCCTTTACGCTGAGATTTGCTATGGTTTTAAGGACATTATCATAGCTGAGCTGACTTTTTTGGAGATTCAGTTCGGCGCTTTTTATACTGGTTTCAGCGTCTTTTGTGTCGATCTGATAGAGGACATCGCCTTTCTCGACTATGTCTCCCTCTTCGAAGTCCGCAGAGAGGATTTCTCCTGAAGCAAGCGAGGTGACTTCATAGGAATCGGCCGGCTGGAGCGTTCCGCTGCCGCTCAGCTTGACGGTTATATCCTGTTTTCCGACCTGAACAGCAGTGTATGTATTCGTTGTACCTGCGGTGATGCCGCCTGCCGTACCGCAGGATCTGATACCCAGTATCAGAAGAAGCACCAGCAAGGCAATCACCAGGATAACAATCGTCCTTTTCCTTGTCTTTTTCTTCTTCAATGCAGTTGCCGCATCGGTGACAGCCTCGGATGTTTCTTTCTTAGTTCTTCTGCTGAACAGTTTCTTTAAGTTTGGTTTCTTTATTTTCAGTTCCTTCATATAACCACTTCTCCAAAAAAGCAAAATACATTTTCATACTATATTGAGGAAATTTGAACAAGTTATTAACGGTATAAGAATATTTTGGAAATAAATATTTTAAGCTTATTTATGTATTAGTATACTAGTACACCATAGCAATAATACACTTAAAATAAAGCTTTGTCAAGAACTGTATTTTATATATTTCATTTTTAGTTAAATTTAACTTTATAGTATCAAATAACTTTAAATTTACTTAAAAAAATAGGCGAAGTGCTGAACTAGTTGCCGGTGAAACCTGAAATAATGGAATTACAAAATAATTAACATAATCAACAAAATAAAGTACCTGTCTCTGAATACTCGGAAACAGGTACTTTAATATATGGTCAGGCCTGTTTTGACTTGAGCAGATCGCGGATTTCTATAAGCAGATTAGGAGGAAAACTGTTCCTGCTCGTTTTCAGGTTCGGGCGACATTTCGGGTATCGGACTGGCAACAGCTGCGCTTATGAGTCCGCAGAAAGCAAGTACGCCGTAGAACAGCGGCCAGCTTCCGAGATTGGTAAGCGGAGTTGCCATTGCGGGAACGACCGATTGGGGAAGCGCGTCCGCTACGTTCATAAGGCCGAAATCCTTTGCGGCGTCCTCCTTATGGGGGAGTATCCTTGCGATCAGCGCGGTATCAACGGCAGTATATATCCCATAGCCGAAGTTTATTATGACGCAGCCGACAGCGACCAGCGTGAAGGTGGGGACAAAAGCAACCATTACCAGACCGGCCACCATAACTATAACAGAGCTGACGATAAAAGGCTTCTGCTTTCTGAGTTTGTCTGAGAGCATGCCGCCGAAGACACTGGATACGGCCATCGAGGCAAGACTCAGTATCTGAATTACAGTCGCATATTCTGTCGTCTGGGCTTCCGTTAAATTGAAGCGCTGCATGAGCATAAGGGCGGTGTAAAGCTGATAGCAATAGGTCATTGACATAAAGAACCTCGTAAGCATCCCCCAGGTAAAGGCGGGATATTGCTTAGGGCTCGGATATATGGTTTTCCACGAAGCCTTTTCGTGCACCGCAGCCTGCCTGTAAACGGCTTGGGGATCCTTTATCATAGCGCAGGTGATTATTGCTACAACGACGCCAATAGCGGCGAGAACGCCGAATCTCATACCGAGGGAAGTACCGCTCATGGCATCCATAAGAAGAAAACCGATTACTATTGAAACCGGGAGACCAAGACCAAGAATGCCGGATAAGGAGCCTCGGCGGGATTCTTCGACCTGATCCGGGACGAGCGCCATATAAGCCGCGAAGGCAAAATTATAGAAAAGCTGGGTGAGACACCAGAAAACTGTCAGCCCGGCGACGCTGCGGGTATAGACGATCCCCATCATCGAGGCGCTTCCGAGAATACTGCCCAGCATGATCCATGTGCGTCTTCGCCCAAATCTGAGATTGGTCCTGTCGCTTATCGCGCCGCCTAGCGGATTTCCAAAGAGCGCGAACAGGGCGCCTATGCCGGTAACGATGCTGAATATTTTTGTTGCGTTGGCGGAGTCAATCTCCATTGCCTTAAAAGTAAGGAGCAGCGCGATCGGTATCATGAGTACCATCATGCTGAAGCTCTTGCCGATGATAAGCGCGGCTGAAAGCCTTCTGTAGGGCGTTATCTGTGATTTTCCATCCATTTGCCCAACCTCCGCTCTTTATGAATTGAGTACGTCTGTCAAGCCTGCGATAGCCTCGTCGTTCATCTCCGGCATATGCATATGGATGCTGCGCAAAGGCAACTGCAATACGAAGGGGGGGAGGGACTTTATAAGTTCTTCTCCGGCTATCTCCGCCAGTATACCATAGCCTACGGTATCGGCGAGTACGTCTCCGATTGTCGAGTTTCGAGTAAAGTGCACCTTTTTGACATAGGAGGAATTTACAATGACGGTCTTTCTGAGCGGCGTTTCAGCCGAGGAACCGCCCGCAAGTATTTCAAATTCGCCGGCCTCGACCTGCCAGTCGTTCGTCTCTTCGTCCCAGAAGGCAAAAGCGCGTTTGCCGAGCGCAAAGCTGACGGTCTTTTCTTCTCCCGGCTCAAGGCTGACCTTAGTGAAGCCCTTGAGCTCCTTTTCGGGCCTCGGGACAGTGCTCAGAACGTCGCGGACATAGACCTGCACGGTTTCCTTACCGGCAACTCTGCCTGTGTTTTTGACGGTGACCTTTACCGTAACCGCACCGTCATCATCGATTTCATTGCAGTCCGTCTCGATGCCTGTGTAAGCAAAGGTCGTATAGCTCAGTCCGAAGCCAAAGGGGAAAAGCGGAGCGATCTGCTTTTTCTCATAGTATCTGTAGCCGATGAAAATGCCTTCCCTGTATTCAGCCTTGTTCCTCATACCGGGGAAATACAGATAGGAGGGATTGTCGGAGATTTTCATGGGGAAGGTTTCGGCAAGCTTTCCGCTCGGGTTTACGTCGCCGAAAAGTATATCCGCGACAGCGCCGCCTACCGCCTGACCTCCAAGGTAAGCCTCCAAAACGCCGTTTACGCTTTCCAGCCAGGGCATTTCGACCGGCGAGCCGTTCATGAGAACGACAACTATATTTTTGGATTTTTTCGCAACCGCATCGAGAAGCTCAAGCTGGCCCAGAGGCAGGCGCATATGCGTGCGGTCGTAGCCTTCGGATTCGAAGATGTCGGGAAGGCCTAGGAACACGACCGTTTTATCCGCCTTTGCAGCGGCCTCAGCAGCCTCCGCAATCAACTTTTCGTCGGGGATGTCACTTAGACTTTCAAAACCCGTCCCAAAGTCATCGGCTTGCTCCTCATCCAAACGGTAGCCCTCGCAGTATGTGACCGTAACGCCGCCTCCGGCGGATTTTTTAATCTCATCAAGCGGGATTGACAACACGGTTGGTGTAATATGAGAGCTTCCTCCGCCCTGAAAACGTGGTTTTTCGGCGAACGCGCCGATGACCGCAAGCGTACCCTTCCTTTCGAGAGGGAGGACGCCGTCATTTTTAAGAAGCACCATGCATTCGCCTGCGATGCTGCGCGCAAGCTCGTGATGCTCTTGTTTGTCGTATGCCGCATTTTTACGTATATTTTCGGTACCCTCGAATACCTTTTCAAGTATGTGCCCGACCGCGGCGTCAAGCGTGCTCTCGGGCAGTTTCCCGCTCTTTACGGCGGCTACGATCTTGTTTAGGCTGTCCTCTCCGCCGGAAGGCATTTCAAGGTCGAGCCCCGCCAGAACGCCGTCGTCCCTTTCGTTGACCGCGCCCCAGTCAGACATAACGAATCCGTCAAAGCCCCATTCACCGCGGAGTATGTCCGTGAGGAGCCGCTTGTTTTCGGAGCAGTACTCACCGTTAAGCTTATTGTAAGCGCACATGACCGTCCACGGTCTGGCCTCTTTTACTGGTATCTCAAAATTCGTGAGGTATATCTCGCGCAGGGTTCGCTCGTCGACTATCGTATCGGTCGTCAGACGCTGTGTCTCCTGATTGTTCGCGGCAAAGTGCTTGAGCGAGGTGCCGACGCCCTTGCTCTGTACGCCGTTAATCAGGCCCGCCGCGAGCTTCCCCGCGAGGAAGGGGTCTTCCGAATAATATTCGAAATTCCGCCCGCAGAGAGGGGAACGCTTAATATTGACGCCGGGTCCGAGCAGAATCGAAACGCCGGAGGCTAAACATTCGTCTCCAAGAGTCTCGCCAAGCTTGCGCATGAGTTCCGTATCCCATGAGCAGGCTAGGGCTGAAGCGGTCGGGAAGCAGGTCGCGGGATAGCTCGGGGTCGAAAGCAGCCCTTTTTCCGTATCATCCCTCTCCTTGCGAACGCCGTGAGGTCCGTCCGTCATCATTATCGAGGGTATTTGAAGCCGATTGACTGGCATCGTGTGCCAGCTGTCGATTCCGGAACAGAGGCCGGCCTTTTCCTCAAGTGTCATTTCACTTATAAGTTTTTCAATATCCTTTCGCATGATACCCTCCTATGCATTTTAATATAGAATTCCTGCCTGCGTTATATCGGCATTTTATATATTCTGCTGGTATTCTAGCATTAGCCATGGTATCATATTGGTAATAAGCTAATAATTTTTGTAAAAATCTAATATATTACGGAGGCGAATATTATGTCGGATTCTGTAACCGAGCATTTCAGACGTTCTATGCCGACGGAGGTCTGCCACCACTTCAGCAGACTGCTCCAATGCAGAGTATATTATCTTAACGCCGACGATTCCGTACGCTGTGCTTTCGCCTATGGGCAGCCCGCGCCGCACTCCTATGACGGTGATCTGATGAGTGCGCTGTTCGGCGGGGAGATGGTCTGCGGACGTCCCGTGATAAAGGAGGCAAGACCTGGAGAAGTTTACATAGCTATAAACTTGTTTATCGGCGGTGCGTTTTCCGGACGGCTTACCGCAGGCCCGATTTTGGGACTGTCGAACGCTTTTTCGGGGTGCGGCAGGGAAGAGGAGAGCTTTGAAAACGCCGTTAGCGCCGCGTGCGTCATGTATTACTTCGTTTACGGCGAATGGCCCGACGAAAAGCAGCTGCTCGGGCTTTGTGCCGACGGCATAAAATCAGAGAAAAAAGGAAAGCACACCCCTGCTTCAGGTCAGACCGAAACTGTCAGACATCATTCAGTCGTCTATGAAAACCATATATTCAGCCAAATTTCTGACGGTAATGAGAAAAGACTGCTGGAGATGATGAAAACTCCTCCGGACGGGGCTTACGGGCTGCTGGACAGGGAGCATCCGCTCCGCAACATTAAAAACGACTGTATATGCACCATCACACTTGCTACGCGTGCAGCTATCGCAGGCGGACTCGATTCGGAAACGGCATTTTCAATGAGCGATGAAGCTATACAAAACCTTGAAAAGCTCAGGGATATTGACGGAATAAATCATCTGACAGTCAAGACTCTAAGCTCTTTCGCACGGAAGGTTGCGGAAATAAGACAGCTCGGCTATTCGTACAGGATCAACCGCTGCCGGAATTACATAACGAACCATATTTACGAAAAACTAACAGTCTCAAATGTCGCGGAACATTTCGGACTGACCCCCGAATACCTGTCATGTCAGTTCAAAAAAGAAACGGGCACAAGGCTTGTCGATTTTATCAATATTGCCCGAGCAGAAGAGGCAAGAAAGCTGCTTTTGTATTCAGATAAATCCATTCTTGAAATAGCTTCGATGCTGAACTACCACGACCAGAGCCATTTTACAAAATCGTTTAGAGCCGTCTTCGGGATAACACCCAAGGCTTTGCGCATAGAAACTTACCATATCAAGATGGAAACGGCAGGCGGAGCTTCGGTCACATGACCGCGCTCCGCCTGCT
>JAJUHD010000022.1 GCA_029268085.1 Bacillota bacterium
ATTTATTCCTCCGCTCAAGCCAAGCTATTTTAATGCTGAATTTAAACCAAGGCTAGCATATTGCATGCTAGCCTTATATCTAATTTATTTGTACATAAGTTCAAAAACTCCGTCGGCATATCCGTTTGCCAGACGTACAGGGCTCATCCCATATTCCCCTCTAACAGATTTAGTACTAGTGTATTGGGATGTCCAGAATGTATCCGTCAAATTTCCGACTGACACTATAGTAAGGCTTAAACTGGATATATCCAATTTTTCCAGCTGGTACGTTATATGCTACAGAGAAGGAGCTCATAGTTTGAACACTATGCTCCCAACCAAAGCTTGCACCCGCCTGAATTGCACTTTTTTCACCTGATAATGTAATAGACACGCTAAATGATTCACTAACAGTTTCTGACTCACCATAAGTAATATCACAGGGCCCTACCATATCCGCTGTGCATTTTATAGGAGAACCAGTAGTTCTGTAATTTCTGGTCTCTGTATAACTATATGTATGAAAAGGAATAAATACATATGTACGTTGAAAATTATTCGCGTTATTAAGCTGATCATTTACAATTAATTGTTCTTGCGTATTTGTTGGAATCAGGGTGGTTTCATTTAGGGTCTTCGCATATTCAATGAGATCAATTTCGATTTGATTCCCTGATGCATCAAGCCTAAAGGCTTTTAACATTTCTTCATGAGTTTTTGTATTTTCAAGAAACGTATTTCCGTCAGAATCGGTTTTAATTACCCATAAATCAGTATTCGGATTCTCTACTGCGTTTGCAGTCGTTGAAATGCCTATTGAAAAAACCATAGTCATCGACAATATAGACGCTAATAGTTTGTGCTTTTTCATTTCAAATTACCTCTTTTCTGTTTATCTTTTGTTTTATAGATCGCTCTGCAGTTAAACTTTACAATAAGACACTCATAAACAACAGCTCCTGTCTTATTATCCGTTATAGTTCCCTCTTAATTAAGACTACCATTATATTCTATTGTTGTCAATAATCAACTTAATTTGTATTATTTTTTCATTATTTGTTTGTTATATATTTAATTACTTATTTATCATTATAAATATCCAGCAAATTTAAACGTGAGTATGAACAAAGATCCCATCCTCAACGGATGGGATCTTATGTTTTTACTTTTTTTGTCCGGCAAGGTATTCCTCAAGTGTGATACCGCGATCCATGATAGCCTTTGCCGCTTCTTCCCCGACGTACCGGAAATGCCAAGGCTCATAGGAACAGCCGGTCACATCCTCCTTGTCTGGAGGATAACGCAAAATAAAACCGTATTCAGCACAATGAGCCTCCATCCATTCCCAGACGGCCTCGTTTGAGCAGACCGACAAATCCTCTGAGTCAATGTCAACCGCAAGTCCGAGTTGATGCTCGCTGTATCCCGGCTTCGCTGCCCATTTGTTTGCCTGCTCACGCGCGTCATCACCTGAATATCCCGCAGCGGCAAATTCAGCCGTTTTCTCATCAAATATCTTCTGCTGATCTTCGGCTGTTCTGTAGGAAGACTTCACGATCGGCAACAGCCCGTCCGACCGGCAGTCATCAAACATTTCCTGAAGATAAGGATATATCCTGCTGTCTACCTTTTCGCCGTTTTTTAATTCAGTCAATTCTACTTTCCAGTCGTCCGGTACGGCATTGTAACTGTTGACAAGAGTCAGATTCCATTGCTCTTTATGCAGAAAGCCTAAATCAAGCTTCCCAAGCCGGAGAACGGCCAGCGCAATCAAAACTATCAGCAAAAGCCCAAACACCCAGCCGAATGACCTTTTACGTCCTTTTGCGCGCCTGCTTTTAACGTTTTTTGTCATGTTATTTACTGCCTCACTGTTTATCGGATTTATTTTAGTGTATTATTATTAATAGTACAGTTATAGCACTCCGACCATTTTTTGTCAACACATAGCACAAATTTGAAAGTCGATATTAACAGGTTTTACGGACTTGGCATATGGAAGCCCCATAACGATTGATTACTGTTGAGTAAATTGTTATAATATGGTGATTATTAAAATCATAAGGAGCGGCGGCAATGGAAAAACTGTCAAAGCGTTTATGGATATCCTTTCTTCTTTTAGGGCTTATGGGCCAATTCGCGTGGATGATTGAAAACATGTATTTTAACGTTTTTCTGTATAATACAATTTCTACCGATCCCAGATACATAGCGGCGATGGTAGCCTCGAGCGCCGTTGTTGCAACGCTGACGACACTGTTTATGGGTTCGCTTTCCGACCGGGTCGGAAAGCGCAAAATATTTATTTGCGGAGGATATATCATCTGGGGGCTTACCACGATGGCTTTCGGCCTGATAAACGTCAAAAATGCGGAGGCATGGTTCCCGGCAATGAACGCCGTATCGACAGCTGCTTTGATGGTCGTGGTGATGGACTGCGTAATGACTTTTTTCGGTTCCACAGCTAACGATGCTGCCTTAAACGCCTATATAACGGATGTTACTAACGATAAGATACGCGGGAAAGTCGAGTCGGTGCTGGCTGTCCTGCCGCTCGTTTCGATGCTGATTATCTTCGGCGGTTTTGATTCAATGACGAAGCAGGGGCATTGGAGCCTATTTTTCGGCATTTTCGGCTGTCTAGTAACGCTGACCGGTATTGCTTCCACCTTCCTTATTAAAGACAGCGAGGTGGAAGCGAAAAAGGAATCCTTTGCCAAAAACCTGCTTGCCGGTTTTAGACCGAACATCATAAGGGAAAATCCTCCTTTGTATCTGACGCTTGCCGCATTCTGCCTGCTTTCCTGCGCGGTGCAGATTTTTTTCCCTTATCTTATCATCTATATGCAGAATTACCTGAAGATCGATAACTACGCTGTTGTGCTGGGCATTGTGCTTATCCTAGCTGCTGTTATCAGCATTGTCGGAGGACTTTTTATTGACAGGATCGGCAAGATCAATTTCGTTCTGCCTGCAGCGGCAGTAATGTTTGTAGGGCTTCTGGGAATGTTTTTCGTTCGCGGAGCCGTTGCGGTTATCATTGCGGGTACCGTTATGATGGGAGGCTACATGCTGGTGACAGCTGCTTTGTCCGCGTCAGTACGGGATTTTACGCCCGCCGACAGAGTCGGACAGTTTCAGGGTATTCGTATGATTTTTGTGGTAATGCTTCCTATGATTATAGGCCCTTCGATCGGGGCTGCCGTAATCAAGAACAGCGACAGCACTTATGTCAAGCTGGGGACAGTCAAAAACGTGCCCACTCCCGCCATTTTTCTTGCGTCTGCCGCTGTCCTGCTGCTGCTTTTGATTCCTATTATTATGCTAAAACGGAGAGAGAAAAATGAAAACTATCTGGGGAGATAATCTTGACACAAATCACATATTGCAGGAGTATCCCCGCCCTCAGATGAAGCGCGGCAGTTATCTGAATCTGAACGGAATATGGGATTATGCTATAACCGAAACCGAAAAACTTCCCGAAAAATATGACGGCAATATCATTGTGCCCTTCTCGCCGGAAAGCGAGCTTAGCGGCGTTAACCGGATGCTCCTGCCGTCGCAGACCCTGTGGTATAGGCGCGTATTCCGCCTTCCCGAGGGCTTCAACCGCGGACGTGTGCTGCTGCATTTCGGAGCTGTAGATCAGCAGGCTGTTGTGTTTATAAACGGCAAGGAGCTTGGCTCTCATGTTGGAGGATATACCCCGTTTTGGATAGATATCAGCTCCGGCCTTCAGGAAGAGAACACTATCGTAGTGAGAGTGCGTGATTTCAGCGATACATCTCATTATTCGCGCGGCAAGCAGAAAACTGACCGCGGCGGTATCTGGTATACGGCTCAAAGCGGCATCTGGCAGACCGTTTGGCTGGAAAGCGTACCGGAGGAATACATAAGCGGTATTAAAATTACCCCGCTCTTTGACGAAGGCGAGGTTGAGCTGACTGTTATTTCCGAAGGCAGCAGGCATCCCTGCCGGGCACAGACCGCAGGAGCAGATATATCTTTCTTTTCCAACGAACCGGTAAGGCTGAAAATTCCGGATTTTATCGCGTGGAGTCCGGAGAACCCGCACCTGTATCCCCTGAACATAACGATGGGGGAGGACAAAGTAGAAAGCTATTTCGGAATGCGCAAGTTCTCTGTCGAACGGGATGAAAAAGGGGTAAAGCGGCTTTTTCTAAATAACAAGCCGTATTTTCATACGGGGTTGCTCGATCAGGGTTACTATAGCGACGGACTGTACACCGCGCCTTCGGATGAAGCAATGATCTATGATATCCAAACCGCAAAGGATCTGGGCTTCAATATGCTGCGCAAGCATATTAAAATTGAACCTCTGCGTTTTTATTATCACTGCGACCGCATCGGCATGCTTGTATGGCAGGACATGGTGAACGGAGGAGGGGAATACAGAAAATTGACGATCACATCCCCGCTGGTGACCGGAATACATTGGAAAGACAGCCGCTATAAATTGTTTGCGCGCGAAAGCAAGGAAGGACGCGGGCAATATCATCGGGAGCTTGAAGAGACAGTGCGCCATTTATACAACGCTGTCTCGATTGCAATGTGGGTGCCGTTCAACGAAGGATGGGGGCAGTTCGATGCTTCCGACGCGGTAAAGCGTATACTGAGCCTGGACAAGACCCGCACAATTGACCATGCGAGCGGCTGGCATGATCAGAAAATCGGGGAAATCAAAAGCCTGCATGTCTATTTCCGTCCCTATCGTTTCAAACCGGATAAGCTGGGGCGCGCGGTAGTGCTGTCTGAATTCGGCGGATACAACTTCCGCTCCGAGGGCCATTGCTTCAGTGACAGGGATTTCGGCTACAAACGCATGAAAACGCCGGAGAAACTGCTTGAGGCTTTTGAACGCCTTTACTGCAAAGAAATTCTGCCCGCAAAGGAAAAGGGCCTTTGCGCCACTGTTTATACTCAGCTCACTGACGTTGAGGATGAGCTGAACGGGCTTATTACTTATGACCGCAAGATAATAAAGCTCCCTGCCGAAAATGTACGGAAGATAAATTATAAGCTCAGGAGTTAATTTTAATATTCAACTGTAAAGGGCGGTATTAAACCGCCCTTTTATATATTACGGTATTGCAGTTTACACAAGCCCTAACAGCCGTACGGTGTTTGCAACGATCATGCATACAGCTATGCCGGTTATTGTTGGAATCGCAAAAGATACCAGCGTCCATTTAAGGCTCTGCGTTTCTTTTTTAATGGTAAGGCAGGTTGTGCCGCAGGGCCAGTGCATCAGTGAAAAAAGCATTGTGCAAACCGCCGTAAGCCAGGTCCATCCGTGATTTACAAACAGCTCGTGCAGTTCGGACAAGCTTTCCAGCTCGGTCAGCGATCCGGCTGCCATATAGCTCATAATAATGATCGGCACAACAATTTCGTTGGCGGGGAACCCCAGAATGAAAGCCATTAAAATATAACCATCCAGCCCGATTAGCTGGGCAAACGGGTCAAGAGCTCCCGCGCAATGGGCAAGCAAACTTATATTGCCGACATCGATATTGGCAAGTAGCCAGATAATAAGCCCTGCCGGAGCGGCTACGACAACCGCCCTGCCCAGAACGAAGAGTGTTCTGTCAAGGATCGAGCGTATAATCACCTTCCCGATTTGCGGACGCCGGTAAGGCGGAAGCTCAAGATGAAATGAGGAGGGAAGCCCTTTAAGTATCGTTTTTGACAGCAGCTTCGATATAAACACGGTCATGCTAACTCCGAGAACTATCACTCCGGTCAATGTCAGAGTGGAAATGACGGACTTTAACGCTCCTCCCATGGCTCCCGCAAAAAACATGGTGATAATTGCAATCAGAGTCGGAAATCTGCCGTTGCAGGGGACAAAGTTATTTGTAATGATCGCGATCAGCCGCTCACGGGGAGAGTCGATAATGCGGCACCCGATAATTCCGGCAGCATTGCATCCAAAGCCCATACACATTGTAAGAGCCTGTTTTCCGTGCGCACATGCCTTGCGGAATAGATTATCCAGATTGAAAGCGATGCGCGGAAGATAACCTGAATCTTCAAGCAGAGTAAAAAGCGGGAAAAAGATTGCCATAGGCGGCAGCATTACCGAGACGACCCACGCGAGCGTTCTGTACATTCCGTTGACCAACGGACCGGAAATCCATATGGGCGCCGAAATATCACGGAAGAATTCCGAAAGGAGGCCTTCTATCCTGAATAACCCTTTGGCAATTAAATCGGAAGGATAATTCGCTCCTGTGATTGTGATCCAGAATACAACAAATAGCAAAAGGATCATGATAGGAATCCCGGTCAGCTTAGAGGTCAGGATTTTATCTATTTTACGATCCCTCTCGGCATATTCCTTTTTTTCATAAACAATTGTTTCCCGGCTTATATTTTCGCAGGTCTTAACGATTTTTGTTACAACCATATCCCTGAACCGGTCGCATGTAATGCCGTTATTTTCCAGTAAATATTTTGCTTCAGCTATTTTTTTTGTTATTTCTTCGTTTTGCATCAGGTCGCAACCCAGATAGTCTTTAAGCGAACGTATCAGGCTTTTGTCGCCGTCAAGAAGCTTGAGTGAAACCCACCGGCTGCTTATGCGGCCGTGAAGCTCTTTTTCGACTGCCGTTTCGATTGAGGAAATCGCCTTTTCAATACTATCATCGTAGGTAACACTAAGAGGCTCGGTTTCGGCAGAATTGTCGGCAACTGAACTCACCTTATCCATCAGAAGACCTAGACCGCGGCCCGATCTTGCGCTGGTACCGACGACCGGGATGCCAAGCCTGGAAGCGAGCAGATTCAGATCAATGCGTATCTTCTTTTTTTTCGCCTCGTCCATAAGATTAACGCATAGTACGACCTTGTCTGTAATTTCTAAGATTTGAAGAACTAAGTTTAAATTTCGCTCCAGGCAAGTGGCATCGGCGACTACCACTACCGCGTCCGGCGCTCCAAAGCAAATGAAATCCCGGGCAATTTCCTCCTCAGCGGAATTTGCCATCAGCGAATAAGACCCCGGAATATCGACCATGACGAAACTCTTGCCGTTATGGCGATAGCTGCCTTGAGCGTTTGTTACGGTCTTTCCGGGCCAATTTCCGGTATGCTGATTAAGGCCTGTAAGGTTATTGAAAACTGTACTTTTGCCGACGTTCGGATTTCCGGCAAGCGCTACGATTTTATCCGACTGAGTCTTTTTTTCGATAAGCAGGCCACAGTTTAATATGCCCGTACCGGTTGAATTGCATGTTAAACCCATTGGAAAGCCTCCCAAATAAAACTACGGGGCAGTATACCGGATAAACTGAATTTTATTAAAGCAAATACCGGCTCAAACTGTCCCGCTTTATTTACGATACGGATACTATGATACTTTGGGAAACATCGTTCCTGAGAGCAATGACGGTTCCCCTTATCAAATAGGCGACCGGATTTCCGAAAGGGCTTTTGTAAAGCGGTTCAATTTCCGTTCCATCTATAATGCCGAGATCAAGCAGGCGTCTTCTGGTAATACCGTCGGCAGTTAGCTTTTCAACATTCGCTTTTTTGCCGACAGGCAGGTGAACTAGCGATATTTGACCATAATTCAATGTAAAATCCTCCTGATTTGAAGAATATATTAGCATAAGGAAAGAGAATTTCCCTACGCTAATATATGGTTCTTAATATAAATGTGTTACGAATATACTAATTTTAAGAATAATACTGCAGTAAGGATTTGATTTTATGAATAATGGCTCAGATTTCAGGACGGTTCGCGGATACCAGCTTGCAAATCAGCAGGAAGGCCAACTGACATCGGCAATGGAAGATTACCTTGAAATGGCATACAGGCTTTTTATGGAAAACGGCTACACCCGTGTCGGGAAGCTTTCTGAGCTTTTAAACGTAAAGCCGCCGTCAGCATCGAAAATGATATCTAAGCTGGCCGGTCTCGGCCTCTTAAAATATGACCGTTACGAGATAATACGTTTGACAGACAGCGGCTTAAAAATCGGCGAATATCTTTTGTACCGCCATGAGACAATAGAAAGCTTCCTGACTCTTATCGGCAGTTCAAGCCCTTTGGAGGAAACGGAGCTTATTGAACATTCATTAAGCCCGTCCACAATTTCAAATCTTAATAATTTGGTCAAGTTTCTGAAAAATGATGAGGTGGGGCAAAGATATAGTGCTTTTAAAGAAAATTGCTGTACTTAAGCAAATTGTTAGTAAAAAAACGGCCTGTGCTTATCCGGCAGCAAGGAAAGCTGAGTAGTTTGACTAATATCCGCTGGAGCGTTTTTAACCTGCCTTAAAACAAAAAGAGCCAAAGAAGTGCCGATTTGGTACTTCTTTGGCTCTTAAAACTACTGATTATGGGTTAAGTCCGGAATGGATGCCCAATGTCGCCGGACCGCTGATTGCCGAGCTGGACAGACAAAATAAATTCATCCGTACTGGCTTGGGACAGGGAAGGTGAGGCGGTCAAAATGGCGAGATTTTTGGTCAAGCTGGGTGCGAGGGGGATAAGGTTTGATTATTTCACGAGGCTTGCGATCTCGGCTGCGAAATCGTCCTGCTTCTTCTCGATGCCTTCACCCTTTTCAAAACGGGTGAAGCCGTTGATGGCGAGCTTGCATCCGACAGCCTTTGAAACCTCGGCAATATGCTGCTCAACAGAGATCTTGTCGCCCTTGACGTAGGCTTGCTGGAGGAGGCAGTTCTCTTCATAGAACTTGCCGACACGGCCCATGACCATCTTCTCGATGATGGCTTCGGGCTTGTTGGCGTTCTTCGGATCTTCCTTGGCCTGAATCATAAGGATTTCTTTTTCCTTGTCGAGGACGGACTGGTCGACATCGGACTTGTCGCGGTAAGTGGGATTCATAGCGGCGATCTGCATCGCAATGTCCTTGCCCAGCTCAATGACTTCTTCCTTGGTTTCAAAGCCTGCGGGAACGTCCATGTTGACGATGACGCCGATGCGGCCTCCCATGTGGACATAGGGAACGGAGAAGCCGTTTGCATAACGTACGAAGCGGCGGACCCTAATGTTCTCGCCGATAACAAGAACCTTCTCCTGCTGCATCTGCTCAACGGTGAGTTCGGTTCCGGGATATTTGCAGGCCATGAGAGCTTCGAGGTTTGCGGGGTTCTCTTTTGCAACGACAAGCGCGACATTCTTCGTGAAGTCGACAAAAAGATCGTTCTTTGCGACAAAGTCGGTTTCGGCATTGACTTCGACGACTACGCCGACGCCGTCAAAGACTTCCGCATAAGCGATGCCCTCGGCCGCAATGCGGCCTGCCTTCTTCTGCGCTGCGGCGAGACCTTTCTCGCGGAGCCATTCTACCGCTTTGTCGATGTCGCCGTCGGAAGCCTCAAGCGCCTTTTTGCAGTCCATCATGCCGACGCCGGTCATTTCGCGCAAATTCTTAACATCCTGTGCTGAGAATGCCATATTTTATTCTTCCTCTCGTATAATTAGTTGGGTTTGGGCTAAAAGCCACTATATATGCTTCGCGCAAGAATCCGCGCGTACGATAAATTATTCTTCTTCGGTTTCTTCGTCTTTTGCTTCAGCTTCGGCTGCCGGAACCTCAACAGGGGCATCGGCACCCTGACGGCCTTCCTGAACGGCGCTTGCCATGGCGGCGGAAATCAGGCGGATTGCGCGGATAGCGTCGTCGTTGCCGGGAATGACATAATCGACTTCATCAGGATCGCAGTTGGTGTCAACTATAGCGATAATCGGTATACGGAGCTTACGGGCCTCTGCAATAGCGTTGTGCTCCTTGCGGGGATCAACGACGAACAGAGCGCCGGGGAGTTTTTTCATATCCTTAACGCCGCCGAGATATTTTTCGAGTTTTGCGATTTCGTTGGTGAGCTTGATGACTTCCTTCTTGGGAAGCATATCGAAGGTTCCGTCTTCCTGCATCCTGCGGAGCTGGGCGAGACGGTCGATACGGGTACGCATGGTCTTGAAGTTGGTGAGCATTCCGCCGAGCCAGCGGGCATTGACATAGTACTGACCTACGCGTGCAGCTTCCTCGCGGACCGCGTCCTGAGCCTGCTTCTTGGTGCCGACGAAAAGAATGTTTTCGCCGCGCGCAGAGAGCTCGCGGACAAAGTCATAAGATTCCTCGAGCTTCTTGACTGTCTTCTGAAGGTCGATGATATAGATGCCGTTACGCTCCATGTAGATGTATTCGGCCATCTTGGGGTTCCATCTTCTGGTCTGATGACCGAAGTGCACGCCTGCTTCGAGAAGCTGCTTCATTGATACTACTGACATTTTTGTTCCTCCTAGATTTTGTTTTTCCTCCGGAGATTTCATCCCATCTTCCCAGCCGTTTTAGCGGCCACTGAGAAAATGATCCGTCTCCGTGCGTAATGCCTTGGTATTATAACAAATAAAGCGCTATTTTACAAGTGATTTTTCAAATTATTCTTTGATCTTTCTAATACTTTATACCGTCGCCGGGCTGCAGTTATAAGAACGAGCCGAAACCTGTCGGTTTCGGCTCGTTGCGGTTTGTTAAAATACTACTTAATTGTTGCGAGAAGCTCGCCTGCGACGACGGTCTGACCCGGCTTAACGAAAACTTCATCCACAATGCCGCTCATGCGTGCGACGACACTTGTTTCCATCTTCATGGCCTCGACTACCGCGATGACCTGATTCTCTGTGACCTTATCGCCCGGCTTAATCTCGACCTTTGTGACTGCGCCGGGGATTGAGGATCCGATTTGGCTCTTATCCTCGGGATTGGCCAGAACAGCCTGCTTTTTGACAGCGACTGCGTTTTTATCGGGTACAGCCACCTCGCGGCGCATACCGTTGAGTTCGAACTGGACGTTGCGCGTGCCGTCCTCGTTGAGGTCACCCAGACCGATATATTTAATGACGAGAGTTTTGCCGTCTTCAATATTGATCCTTGTCGTCTCGCCGAGGGCCATGCCGTTGAAGAATACATGGCTGCCCATGCGCATGAGATAGCCGTATTCCTTGCGGTGGCTGCAATATTCCTTGTAGACCTTAGGATACAGACAGTAGGAAATCAGGGCTCTCATGTCGATCTCGTCGTCTTTTCTGAACGTCTCGACCTCCTTGCGTACCGCGTTGAAGTCGATAGGGTCAAGTATTTCGCCGGGGCGGCAGGTGATTGGCTTTTCACCCTTGAGGACGACTTTCTGCAGGTCCTCCGGAAAGCCCCACGCGGGCTGGCCCATCATGCCCTTGAAGTAGTCCACGACGGAGTCTGGGAAGGTGAGCGCCTCGCCGCGCTCAACGATATTTTCCGGAGTGAGATCGTTCTGCACCATGAAAATCGCAAGGTCGCCGACCATCTTGGAGGAGGGCGTGACCTTTACGATATCGCCCAGCATGCGGTTCACTGTCGCGTACATCTCCTCGACTTCTACGAAGCGGGGACCGAGACCGAGGGATTCGACCTGCGGCTGGAGGTTTGTGTATTGCCCGCCGGGTATTTCGTACTTGTATATCTCGGTGACTGGGGATTTCAGACCTCCGTCAAATTTCTCATAGCGCAGACGGACGTCCGCCCAGTAGTCCGTGAGCTTCTGGAGCTCGTCAAGCTTTAGGCCCGTATCGCGTTCTTGCCCTTCGAGGGCCGCGACGACCGCGTTCATCGACGGCTGGCTCGTGAGCGAGGACATGGAGGAGATCGCGGTATCGACTATATCGACGCCGGCTTCCGCCGCCATGAGAATTGTCGCAACCTGATTGCCGCTGATGTCGTGGGTGTGCAGATGGATGGGCACGCCAATCTCGTTTTTGAGCGCGGTTACGAGCTTTTTTGCCGCATATGGCTTGAGAAGACCCGACATATCCTTGATTGCGATTATATGCGCGCCGCGCTTTTCAAGCTCCTTTGCCATGTTTACATAGTATTCCAGAGTGTACTTGTCGCGCTTCGGGTCGAGGATGTCGCCGGTGTAGCAGATTGTAGCCTCGCAAATCTTGTTCTGCTTCAGGACCTCGTCCATTGCGACTTCCATTCCGGGTATCCAGTTGAGCGAGTCGAAGACGCGGAACACGTCGATACCGCTCCTGGCCGCTTCCTTTACGAACTCGCGGATGAGGTTGTCTGGATAGTTTTTGTAGCCTACGGCGTTTGCGCCTCGCAGCAGCATCTGGAAGGGAATGTTGGGTATCTTCTGACGCAGAATGTCCAGACGTTCCCAAGGAGACTCGTGCAGATAACGGTAAGCCACGTCAAAAGTTGCGCCGCCCCACATTTCGAGCGAGAAGCAGTCTGCAAGTATTGCCGCCGTACCGTCTGCGCCCTTTGCCATATCGCGGGTACGGACACGGGTCGAGAGCAGCGACTGGTGCGCGTCGCGCATCGTCGTATCGGTGATAAGGAGCTTCTTCTGCTCCAGCACCCACTTTTTGACCGCATCGGGACCTTCCCTGTCGAGAAGCTGTTTTAGACCTTCCTTCTTGGGGTAGTCTACGTTCGGGAAGCGCGGAATATTGTACTGCTTTCGGTCAATATCCGGATTTTCGACCTGCAGCGTGGCAATGTATTTCAGCACGCGCGTCGCACGGTCGCGCGACAGGTTGAGGTCGAAGAGAATAGGAGTTTCATCAATAAACTTCGTGTGGCATTTGCCCTCATGGAAGGTTTGGTGGTGCAGTATGTTCGTCACGAAGGGGATGTTGGTTTTGACGCCGCGAACGTGGACCTCGTTGATCGCGCGTATCGCGCGGCGGCACACGCCCTCGAAGGTCTTGTCCCAGCTGGTCACCTTTACGAGCAGAGAATCGTAATAGGGGGAAACGATAGCGCCTGTTCCCGTGCAGCCTCCGTCAAGACGGACGCCGAAGCCGCCGCCGGTTCTGTAAGCGGTGATCTTACCGCAGTCGGGTGCGAAGTTGTTGGCGGGATCCTCGGTAGTTACGCGGCACTGGATCGAGTAACCGTTGAACTCGACGTCGCTCTGCTTTTCAAGCCCGATGAGGGGGGCGGAAAGAGGCTGGCCCTCCGCAATCAGTATCTGCGCCCGGACAAGGTCGATGCCGGTGATCATTTCAGTTACGGTATGCTCGACCTGTATGCGCGGGTTCATTTCTATGAAATAATGGTTCCAGTCCTTGTCGACAAGAAACTCGATCGTGCCTGCGTTTGTGTAGCCGACGCTCTCGGCGATCCTGACGGCGTCAGCGTGCAGCTTTTCGAGAACATCCTTCGGAACGGAGAAGGCCGGCGCGAATTCAACGACCTTCTGGTAGCGGCGCTGAAGGGAACAGTCGCGTTCGCCAAGGTGCATGACGTGGCCGTGTTCGTCCGCAAGTATCTGAACCTCGATGTGCTTAGGCTCTACAAGGTATTTTTCAATGAATATATCGTCGTTGCCGAAGGCCTTTTTGGCTTCGCCCTTGACAAGATCGAAAGCGGGCTTGACCTCGTCCTCCGTTTGGCACAGGCGCATGCCTCGCCCGCCGCCGCCCGCCGCCGCCTTCAAAATGACAGGGAAGCCGTAGCTTTTCGCCTTTTCGAGAGCCTCATCCCCGTCGCGCAAAGGTACGGTGCAGCCGGGTATTGTCGGTACGCCGCACTTTATAGCAATGGCCTTCGCGTTAAGCTTGTCGCCCATTTTTGCGAGAACGTCGGAATTAGGACCGATAAATTTGATGCCCGCTTCTTCGCAGGCGCGGGCAAACTCGGCGTTCTCGGAAAGAAAACCGTAACCCGGGTGGATTGCGTCAACCTCCCGGCGCTTTGCAAGATCAATAATAGCGGGAATGTCGAGATATGCGCCGAGCGGGCTTTTATTCTCGCCGATAAGATAAGCCTCGTCCGCTTTTGTACGGAAAAGGCTGAAAGTATCCTCGTTTGAATACATTGCCACTGTGTGCAGGCCCAGCTCGTTGCAGGCGCGGAAAATTCGGATTGCGATCTCGCCGCGGTTGGCGACCAGTACTTTTTTGAACTGCCTTTCGGCCATGTACGTTACCTCTCTTTGACTGAAAGAATCGGACGTTATGCAAGTGCAAGAATACAAAATTGCATTTTATAGTTGTATTATAAAGGCTTGATATTTCGAATACAAGTTTTTTTCTACGCAATGTCCGAATTCGGGATAGTTTCCAAAGAAAGCGCGAAAAACCCAGCTGGAATATGTGAAATGCAATAATTCCATTCATTTCAGACATAATGACGACCGGTTCGGCCGGGCCGTAGTTTACGGAATCAAAAGACAGCCACCTTAGTGCAAAAATGAATTTACATCCGGTGCTTCTCGTCAAACTGCCATGTAAACCATGGGTGTTTCTCCCGCTTGCCCCGCCTGTATTCGCCCGGTATCTCGACAAGGACGATATCTCCGCCGATTCGCTTAATGGTGTCCCACGGCAGGATATAGTCGTCCTCACGCCAAAACAGGCCGAGGACTCTGCATCGCCCGGGCACAATCAGCGCGAGGACGCTGCCGGTGTTTATATCTATCAGCGCATCGTATACATATCCGAGCCTCTGCCCGTCGCAGACGTTTACGACCTCTTTGTAGCGGAAATCTTCAATGCGACATTCCATAGAAATGCACCCCCCTTTATGATTTATATGGGGGGCGCTGTTTGTCCTATTACTTATTTTATTATCAAAAGACGGCAGATTTTTAACCAGCGTCTATGCTTCGTTTAATTTGCTCGATAGCGTTTTTTTCAAGCCGCGATACCTGAGCCTGACTGATGCCGACCTCGGCGGCAACCTCCATCTGAGTTTTCCCGTCGTAAAAACGGAGGGCAAGTATCCGCTTCTCCCGCCCGTCAAGCGCCGCGACCGCGGCGGAAAGGGCGATCTGCTCAATCCAGGCATCGTCCGTATTCTTTTCGTCGCCGATTTGGTCCATGACGCAGATGCTCTCGCCTCCGTCCGAAAAAACCGGCTCGTATATCGAGATCGGCTCGGAGATCGCGTCGAGCGCGAAATAAACATCCTGCCGCGATATCTTTAAGATCTTTGCGATTTCGCCGATGTCCGGCTCCTTCTGCCGCTCCGCAGTAAGCCGTTCCTTTACCTGAAGCACCCTGTAGGCTGTGTCCCTCATGCTCCGGCTGACCCTAATCGAGCTGTTGTCGCGCAGATAACGCCTTATCTCTCCCGCTATCATCGGAATGAATGTCCGATGTTGAAAGTTGAGCTTTGGATAATGCCCGCATCTCAAAAATAATGAAAAATCAATACTTATAATCTATCCGCACCGAATTATGCGTGACTGTGATTTTATCGATCACGGAGCAGATAAGGCTTCGTTGCTCCTGTATATCCATGTAGTTCCATGTTTCGCGGATATTACGGAGACGCTCTTTGGCCGCTTCCGCGGTTTTTGTCCAGACCCCTCGGCTTTCCTCCTCGCGGAGCTTATCATCCAGCTTCTTTATCTCGTCCGTCAGCTCTTTTATGTTTCCGAGCAGGACGGTGTTGCCTGCCTCGGCGTAGAGGTCATAGAGCCGCCGGAGCTTCTGTTCCAGCGAGGATTTTTTCTTTTTGAGAGTTTCCGAAACAGATACAGGCGCGTCCTTCCCGTCTGTTTTTATCTCGTCGGAGGTCATCTCCATAAGATCGGCGACAACGGTTTTTTCAATGTCTTCGGCCCAGACCGTCTCATTGTCGCAGTCGGGGTCTTTTACAAGATAGGGCTTTGAAATTTGCTGGGAGTAGCAGACAAGCTTATATCCCGCGTTTCCCCATTTCTGATAGCGCATCTTCGCTCCGCAGACGCCGCAGTAAACAAGTCCCGTCAGCAGGTGCCTCGTTCCCGGCACAAGCCCTTTTTCAGAGCGCTGTGCGTGCAGCGCTATGGCCTTTTCATAAATATCGGGCGATACGATGGGTTCATGCATACCCTTGTACTCGACGCCGTTATATTCGATGATGCCGATGTTGGTCTTGCGCAAAAGTATCTGCGAGGCGAGTTTTTCATATTTTAGCCCCAGAATATTTGCGATGTTCTGAAGCGAGTAGCCCTTAAGGTAGAGATCATATACCTGGCGCACCGTTTCGGCGTCGCTGTTCGGCACAAGAATGCCCTTTTCCAAATCATAATCATAGCCGAAGGGCACGCCGCCCCCGCCCGGCCAGTAGCCCGCCTCAACGCGTTTTTGCATACCGCTCCGTGTGCGCTCATAGATGTTTTCCCTCTCAAGCTGGGCAAAAACAGAGAGGATGCCGACTACGGCGCGTCCGAAAGCCGTAGCGGTGTTGAAGCTCTCCTGTATTGAGATAAACGCAATGTTGTTAGGAAGGAAAACATCCTCGATAAGGTGCAGGGTGTCCTTCTGGCTGCGGCTGAGACGGTCGAGCTTATAAACGCAGACATGGGTTATTGCTCTGTTTTTCGCGTCTAATATTAGCCTCTGCATAGCGGGGCGATCAAGAGTCGCCCCGGTAAAGCCGTCGTCGATATAAAGCTCATAGGAGACATCGCCCTCGATTGTTTTTGAAAAGGCGATGAGCCGCTCCTTCTGAACCTCGATGGAATAGCCCTCCTCAGCCTGCCTGTCGGTGGAGACCCTGATATACAGGGCGATCTTTGCAATCTGGTTAGGATCCTGCGTTACCTTGCGCATTTTGCTTCTTGCCATCAGATGACCCCTCTGCGGTCTGAATATAATAAAGACGGTACGCGCCTCCCGCATAAGGCGAGGAGAGCTTGCTCTCCTCGCCTTATGACTGTTCCGGGTTTCAGCCGGTAATTATACTGTCCGAAAACGTACCGCCGCTGTCGTTCATTGTTATCCTTCCCGCGACGCCCGACACTATGCGTTCGATCGTCGGGTTTGTAATGCCGAGGGAACGCAGTTCCTCCTCGGGTATGACATTGCCCTCCCTGTCGCAGCGGATAAAGGTGAGCTCACGACCGTCGACCGTTCTCCGTTTTCCGTTTTTCAGATAATCCATGATAGGCCTCCGTATTGGTTTGTTCATATTTTAATTATTTCCGATAAACAAAAAAACAAACACCCGGAACAGAAAATACATATCATGCCAATCCGCAAAACGGGCAATAAAATTGGCCGCCCTTTAAAGGGCGGCCGGGAAGGGGAATAAAAAGAAAATAGGTAAAAGATAAAAAGGATTATTAATCTTCATGATATGCAGTCGCCAGCTTGAACTGTCCGACGAGGCCCTTCAGCACCTCAGCCTGACTGGAAAGTTCTTCGCTTGCGGCGGCGCTTTCCTCGGAGGTTGCGGAGTTCATCTGAACAACGGAGGAAACCTGCTCGACGCCGATGGAGATCTGGGAGATCGCGGTCGCCTGTTCCTGTGCCTGTGTGGATATGGCATCGACAAGGCCGGCGACTTCGGAGGCTTTTGCGGCGACCTCAACAAAGCCGGTGCTTGTTCTGTTCACAAGCTGGGTACCCTTTTCGACTGCCTCGATGGAGCTCTCAATAAGAGCTGTGGTGTTTTTCGCGGCCTCTGCGGATTTTTGCGACAGATTGCGAACCTCGTCCGCAACAACAGCAAAGCCCTTGCCCGCGGCTCCGGCCCTTGCTGCCTCAACAGCGGCGTTGAGCGCAAGAATATTGGTCTGGAAAGCGATATCGTCGATAGTTTTAATGACCTTGCTGATGTTCTTCGATGTTGCGGAGATTTCATCCATAGCCTGACGGGCAAGATCCATGTCGCTTACGCTGCCCTGCATAATGGCTTCGGTTTCTGCCGTAAGCTCTTTTGCCCTTTCCGCGTTATCGGCATTTTCCTTTACACGCTGTGATATATCCGCTATGGAAGCCGAGAGCTCCTGAACGCTGCTCGCCTGTTCCGTTGCGCCTTGAGCAAGGGACTGCGCTCCGAAGCTGACCTGCGAAGCTCCCGCCGAGACCTGCTCGGAAACCTGAAGGATGTTCTCGAAGGACTCCGTAAGACCTTTTTTCAGTTTCCTGAAAGATGTGAGGATATGCTTGTAGTCCCCGATATATTTTTCCGTCTCCCTGGAGAATATGTCAAAGTTGCCACCGGCGATCTCGGAAAGGAGGTAATCGATGTCCTTAATAATTGCCCCCGTATTATTCAGAGTGCTTTCCATAGAGCTCTTCAGGACTGCGAATTCAGCGGAGGCGGCTTCAAATACCGGCATGGGAGATACAACATCGCCTGCCGCCAACGCCGACAGCCTGTTTATAAACAGCTTGATCGGGCCGACGACTCTCTCCGCGATATAGATGCAGCCGAAAATACCAATGAGTATGAAAACGGCGGCCAGAGCGATGGAGACATAGATTGTTGTCATAACTCTTCCGGTAAAGTCTGACACAGGAGCATTTATGAATATGGCCCAGCCGTTGCTGCCTGTTACCGGAGCATACGCGAGGAATTTTCTGACACCCTCATATGTGTACTGGCCAAAACCGGTTTCGCCCTTAAGAGCCTTGGCGTGAAGCTCGGCCATTTCCTTAAGCGAAGCGTTGGTTTTGGAAAGCTCTCCGATATTGCTCTTGCCGATAATGCGCTGGGTGTCCACGTTTGCAATCGCATAGCCGTCCTTGTCGATCATATACGCGGCACCGTTATCGCTTACATGTATGTTTTCAATGACAGTATTGAGGATTGCCTGAGGCATGGTGAAGCATATCACTCCGATTACTGAGGAGTCCTTCTCACCGTTTGCCCATATCGGAGCGGAAAGGGTCATTACCAATTCGCCGGATTCCTCATCTACAAACGGGGAAGTGACAAAGGTTTGGCCGCCTTTGCTGGCCTCATAGAAATCCGTACCTGCATAACTTTCTCCGCTTTGAATATCGCTGCCGTCGGCTGAAAGGATGTAACCGCCCAGCAGGCCGTATTCAGCGGTTTTTTTGGAGATGAAGGCCATTTTTTCTTCTGTGGGAATATCGGGACTGTATACGATACTGTTTGACGCGATTTCTCCCATTAAGCCTGAAATTCTGCTCAGCTTATTGTTGACCGCTTCCTGAGCGATGTCCGCCGCAGATATCATCGATTGCTTAAGAGCGTCAATGGTGCTGCTGTAACTCATATAAGCTCCGAATGATGCTATGATAACAACGGAAATGCAAATAAAAACAATGATAGGAACCGTTATTGTCATTCTGAGAGTTTTTTTCTTTTTGACATCCTGTACTTTAGCCTTGATATCTGCCTTAATGTCTTCTTTACCTTTACCCATCTTCGTCACCTCAAATAATATATCTCTTTCTAAAATGGACACTGAGCATTTGAATTTTCTCTGCGCAGCCGACGGCTCCGTACTGATATGTACAATATGCTGGAAAAATTTGGGTATATAAGAGCCTAATTTGTATATTTCTCTCGTTTGATTAATTTATACTATGAAATCAAGGCGCTACAAGACGAGAGAGGCTCAATAACAAAAATAAATGATTTTTTCAGACAGCATGCAAAAATATATTGTAAATCATAAATGCTGGCCGCTGTATTTGTTGAATTGAAAAAAAGAGTGTGATAAAATGCACTACACCATATTTGACCGTGGATTTTAAGCGGTTCCCTTCGCGTATATCCTGTTTTGGCGTATGCGCAAAAGAGAACGCAAAAGAAAGAGAAAAAACGGTATGAACGAAGAAATTAAAATTTCTGAGAATATAATGGGCACGATGGGCGAAAACAAGCTCCTGCTCAAAATATCTGTTCCGCTTATCTTTTCAATGCTGGTGCAGGCTCTCTATAATGTGGTGGACAGCTTTTTTGTCGCGATGATAAGCGAAAATGCGCTTTCCGCCGTATCCCTCGCGTTTCCGGTACAGAACCTGATGATCGGAGTCGGCGTCGGAACGGGAATCGGTATGAACGCGCTCCTGTCAAAGAGACTCGGGCAGAAGAACCAGCCGGCGGTCAACTCCGCCGCCATGAACGGAATCTTCCTCTCTTTGATAAACATGCTCGTCTTTATGGTTTTCGGCTTTTTCTTTGCCCGCGCCTATTTTGAAACACAGACCGATGTCGCCGAGATAGTCAACGAAGGAACGGCATATCTGAAGATATGCACGATAATATCCTTCGG
>JAJUHD010000023.1 GCA_029268085.1 Bacillota bacterium
GCACCTGTGGCCGACAGCGGGCATATGGATACGGGAAACATTCCCGTCGCATCAATGAGACTCGATTGCAGCGGTATGCAGTGCCCCGGCCCGATAATGAAAGTTTTTGAGACGATGAAGGACATGAACGACGGCGATGTCATGGAGGTTTCCGCGTCCGATCCGGGCTTCGCCAGAGATATCGGCGCGTGGTGCCGCCGCACTGGAAATATGCTTGTCAACAGTGAAAAACGCGGCAACGATTATGTCGCTTTTGTCAAAAAGGGCGGCGCAGAGGGTAAAGCGGTTCCCGCTGCCCCATCTGCGGAGGGCAAGACGATAATTGTTTTCTCCGGTGACCTTGATAAGGTTCTGGCGAGCTTTATCATAGCAAATGGCGCCGCCGCGATGGGCAGGCCTGTTACGATGTTCTTCACCTTCTGGGGGCTCAATGTACTGCGCAGAGCGGACAGAGTTAAGGTTCCCAAGACCTTCATGGAAAAGATGTTCGGCGAGATGATGCCGAGAGGCACCGGAAAGCTCAGGCTTTCCAAAATGAACATGGGCGGTATGGGAACCGCCATGATGAAGAGAATAATGAGGGATAAAAACGTGGACTCCCTCGAAGACCTCATTAGGAAAGCTATGAAGGCGGGCGTCAAAATTGTCGCCTGCACGATGAGCATGGACGTCATGGGCATCAAGGAAGAAGAACTTATCGACGGCGTCGAGCTCGGCGGCGTCGGAGCCTACCTCGGCGACGCTGAAGAGTCGAACGTAAACCTGTTTATCTGATACCTCTATAGATTATCTCCGCTCCTCCTAAGGCCCGCAGTGCTCCATAACGCTGCGGGCCGTCTCCGTTTTGGGATTAAAAATTGTTGCACTTTTAACGATGACGTGGTATATTATAACTGTAATTTGCAAACCGTACTGACATCGAAGATGTATTTCTGACGTGGAAGGCAGCTTGAGAGCGATTACGCTGATTGCGCCTGCCCGGGCGCATTTTTTGTTGTTTTGGAGGGGCTTAAATGAGTGAAAATCGGGAAAAAAGGCTTGCGATGATCGCAATCGTGGTCGAAAACTTCGACTCGGTGGAGAAGCTGAACAAGCTCATGCACGAAAACGGACAATATATAATAGGGCGGATGGGCCTGCCCTGCCGTGACAGAGGCATGTCTCTGATGAGCATTGCTCTTGACGCTCCCCCAGACGTTATCAGCTCCCTGTCCGGAAAACTGGGGATGCTCCCCGGTGTCAGCGCGAAGACGGTATACGCCAAGACTCAGGCTGTACAGATATGACCGTCTTAAATCAGAAGGGAGAGTTATTATGAAAAAGAACACATTGACTGTCGTTTTTTGCCTTGTTCTTGCTTTTGCCCTGCTTGCGGGCTGCGGAAACAAGAGCGCAGCAGCACCGTCCCCTTCGGCCTCCGCCGAACAGGCTTCACCCTCGCCGTCCGAACAGGTCAAGGTGACAGTCGCAGGACTTGCCGGCCCTACTTCTATGGGTATGATCAAAATGATCAGCGAGAAGGCGCTGAACTCCGATGATTACGCCGTTAACTATGAGATTGCGAACGCACCCGATATGCTCACCGGAAAGCTGATTAACGGAGAGGCCCAGATCGCGGCCCTGCCCACAAACTCAGCCGCTGTCCTATATAACAAGACGCAAGGGCAAATACTGTTCTTGGCGCAGAATACGCTCGGCGTACTCTACCTTGTCGGAAAGGACGCATCAGGCGTGACCTCAATCAACGACCTCGCAGGCAAGACGGTCGCTCTGAGCGGCAGCGGGGGAGTGCCCCAGTATGCAATGGAGTATATCCTTGACAAGGCTGGAATCAAAGACAAAGTGACGCTTAATTACCTCACCGATCACGCGTCCACGGCTCAGGCGCTCCTCGCGGGCGACGCGGAGCTTGCTGTTCTGCCCCAGCCTTTTGTAACGCAGGTACTGGCAAAGGATCAGAGCATGAAGATACTCCTCGATATCAACAAGGAGTGGGATGCCGCATCCGGCGGCAGCAGCGTTCTCTCGATGGGCTGCCTGGCGGTACGCAAGGATTTTGCCGATGCAAACCCCGAGTTTATCGCGGAATTCTTAAAGCAGTATGAGGCTTCCGTAGACTACGTCAACGAAAACCCCGCAGACGCGGCGAAGCTGATAGCGGATGCCGGTGTTGTTCCGAGCGCCGAGATTGCGGAAAAGGCGATACCCTACTGCAACATCGTATACAGGACTGGGCAGGATGCAAGAACCGAGATAAACGGTTTTTTGCAGGTGCTTTACGACTTCGATCCCGCGTCTGTGGGCGGAACTATGCCGGATGACAGCTTCTATTATGTTTCTCCCATAATGAAGTAATCTAAGCCAAAGGGGACAGAATTGAAAGCCGATCTATCACAAAATGCCTTTGCTCTCTGGCGCAGGCGGATATTTGTCATATTGTTCTGGATAGTAGTATGGGAAGCGGTGTACCTGCTTATCGGCAGGGACATCTACTTTCCCTCGCCCGCTTCGGTCGTTGTCGCCTTTTTCCGTCTGCTTATGGAGAAAAATACGTGGGTAATCATCGGTTGGAGCACATATCGCACGCTGTTTGCGATCATTGCGTCCGCGGTGCTGGGCGTTATTATCGGCATGGCGTGCGGGCTCAGCCGCGTAATGTATGATTTTGTGAATCCCCTCATGGTGATACTGAAGTCCACACCCGTAGTATCGGTCATTATAATCTCGATAATCTGGTTCCGCTCGACGGATGTGCCGATCTTCTCCGGTTTCCTCATGTGTTTTCCGATAGTTTTCACAGGCGCTGTCGCGGGAGTACGAAGCACCGACCCGAAGCTCATCGAGATGTGCTCATTCTATAAGGTAGGACGCTGGGATATGCTGAAGAAGCTGTATTTACCCTCGGCGAAGCCATATATTAACGCCTCGGTGGTTTCAATAGTCGGTATCTGCTGGAAGGCCGTCGCCGCAGCGGAGGTTTTGAGCATGCCGCGCCTTTCGATCGGCGCAAACCTCTATTTTGCTAAGACTTCGCTTAGCATCGCACTGCTTTTCGCATGGACGGCTATCATTATCCTATTGAGCTTTGTTTTCGAAACCATTTACGCAAAGGTATCGGGCTATGATAAAACTTCTGGACATCAGTAAAAAATACGGCGGAAAAGAGCTGTTCTCGCACTTTTCCGCCGAAATTAAAGAACATGAGGTTACCTGCATCCTCGGTGCCTCCGGCGTGGGAAAAACGACGCTCATCAATATCGTGGCGGGGCTTGTTAAGCCCGACAGCGGATGCGTAGTCTTTGAGACTGACGGAAAAGAAAGAACTCTGCGCGGCTCATATGTCTTTCAGGAGCACAGGCTCTTGCCGTGGCTGAACGTATACGATAACCTCGATCTTGTACTTAAAAACGCTAAAAAAGACAACGGCGCTCTTTTTGGCAAAAAAGAACGCGGAGAGCTGATCACAAAGCAGCTGAGGCTCGTAGGACTTGAAGATTATAAATTTGCAGGTATTAACGAGCTTTCGGGCGGCATGGTTCAGCGCGTCGCTCTGTGCAGGGCGTTCCTGTACCCCTCGGAGGTTCTTTTTCTGGACGAACCTTTCAAAGAGCAGGACCCGAAGCTCAAGGACGAACTTTATGAGACATTTTTCCGGGCGTATGAAAACGAGAGCATGCGCCGCACTGTGCTTTTCGTAACGCACGATATCCCCGAGGCCCTGCGCTTGGCGGATACCATAGTCGTTCTCTCAGGTTCTCCCGCCGCTCTTGCGGGAAGCTTTAAAAAAACCGTATTTTCCGAAGATCTTGCGGGAAAAATTAAGGAACTCCTATAGATTTGACACCGAACAAAAGCTCCCGTCCGATGCATCGGACGGGAGCTTGCAGTTTATGTGGTTATTCGCCCTTGAAACGGGACTTTGCGGTGTAATGCGTATGCAGGAGCTCATGCGCCTTGTGGCTGCCCGGCTTTTCAAGATAGCTGTCATACAGCTCCTTGATGACGGGGTTGTCATGAGACTTGCGCAAAGCTTTGCCCGCATCCTCGGAATAGAGGGCTTTCGCGCGCTGCGCCCTAAGGTTCACGTTGTTGCGGACGCTTGCGGGCTGGATGGGCTGGCCGCCGCCGTTGACGCAGCCGCCGGGGCAGGCCATGACCTCGATGAAATGATAGTTCTTTTCTCCGCGCTTGACAGCTTCGAGAAGCTCCTTCGCGTTCTTGAGACCGGAAGTAACGGCTACATTGAGTGTAAGGCCGCCGACCGTGTAGGTGGCTTCCTTGATAGCGCCCGTGCCGCGGACATCGGTGAATTCGACGGGAGCCGCAGGATCGCCGGTGAGCCATTCCGCGGCAGTGCGGAGCGCGGCTTCCATAACGCCGCCTGTTGCGCCGAAGATGACGGCTGCTCCGGTTGAAATTCCAAGAGGATCGTCGTATTTCTCGTCGGGCAGGTTTGCAAAGTCAATGCCTGCGCGCTCGATCATGCGGGCAAGCTCACGGGTGGTAATTGCAACGTCTACGTCGGGGACTCCGTTTGCGGACTGTTCGGGACGTTTGCACTCATATTTCTTTGCTGTGCAGGGCATGACACTGACGACGAAGATGTTCTTCGGGTCAACGCCAAGCTTCTGTGCGTACCAGCTTTTAACAACTGCGCCGAACATCTGCTGCGGGGACTTGCAGGAAGAGAGGTTCGGAATGAACTCGGGGAAGTAGTGTTCACAGTAGTTAATCCAGCCGGGCGAGCAGGAAGTGATGAGGGGGAGAGCGCCGCCGGTCTTGATGCGCTCGATGAGCTCGGTGGCTTCCTCAAGTATTGTGAGGTCGGCAGAGAAATTTGTGTCGAATATATCGTCAAAGCCGAGGCGACGGAGAGCGGCAACCATTTTTCCTTCGACATTGGTACCGATGGGCATGCCGAACGCTTCGCCCAGAGCTGCGCGGACTGCGGGAGCAGTCTGAACGACAACGCGCTTTTCGGGATCAGCCAGAGCTGCCCAGACCTCGTCCGTCTGGTCCTTTTCATGGAGAGCGCCGGTGGGGCAGGCGACGATGCACTGTCCGCAGGAGACGCAGGCGACGCTGTTCAGAGGAGCGTCGAAAGCGGAGCCGATGTGGGTGTTGAAGCCGCGCTTGTTGACACCGATTACGGCAGCGTCCTGAACCTTGTCGCATACTGAGGTGCAGCGGCGGCAGAGAATGCACTTGGAGTTGTCGCGGACCATGTGAGTAGCGGACTCGTCAATAGTAGAAGGAGTCTTGGCTCCGTCGTAGTAGCCCTCGTCGTCAACACCGTAGTCATGGCAGAGCTTCTGAAGCTCGCAGGAGCCGGAGCGTACGCAGCTCAGGCATTCACGGCGGTGATTTGAAAGAAGGAGTTGAAGATTTGTCTTGCGGGCTTCAAAAACCTTTTTGCTGTTCGTAATGACCTCCATGCCCTCCGATACAGGGAATACGCAGGCTGCGTTGAGCTTAGGCGAACCCTTGATTTCGACAACGCACATGCGGCAGGCGCCGATTTCATTGATCTCCTTGAGATAACAGAGAGTGGGGATGTCGATATGCGCCTCGCGGGCGGCCTGCAGAATAGTCGTTCCTTCGGGGACTGTTACAGGCACGCCATTGATTTTGAGATTAATCATTTTCATTTCCATATCCTCCTCTCCTTATTTCTTGTAAATTGCTTTGAACTTGCAGTTGTCTATGCAGGCTCCGCACTTGATGCACTTTGCGTTGTCTATGACGTGGGCCTTCTTGACTTCGCCTGTGATAGCGTCGGCCGGGCAGTTGCGTGCGCAGAGGGTACAGCCTTTGCACTTTTCGGGGTCTATCGTGTAGTTGAGAAGCTTTTTGCAGACGCCTGCGGGGCAGCGCTTATCGATGACGTGAGCTTCGTATTCGTCGCGGAAGTATTTAAGAGTTGAAAGAACGGGGTTCGGAGCGGTCTGTCCAAGTCCGCAGAGAGCGTTTTCCTTAATGAAATAGCAGAGATTTTCGAGCTTGTCGATATCCGCCATCTCACCGTTGCCGGAGGTTATCTTATCAAGTATCTCAAGCATGCGGGCGATGCCGACGCGGCAGGGAGTACATTTACCGCAGCTCTCATCGACTGTGAACTTGAGGAAAAACTTCGCAATATCGACCATGCAGTTATCTTCGTCCATGACGATCATGCCGCCGGAGCCCATGATCGAGCCGATAGCGGTCAGATTGTCGTAATCGACGGGGATGTCGAGATACTGAGCGGGGATGCAGCCGCCGGAGGGACCGCCGGTCTGGACGGCCTTAAACTTCTTACCGTTAGGGATGCCGCCGCCGATCTCCTCGATGATCTCGCGGAGCGTCGTGCCCATGGGAATCTCAACAAGGCCGGTGTGGTTAATCTTGCCGCCCAGAGCGAAGACCTTGGTGCCCTTGGATTTTTCCGTGCCCATGGAGGCAAACCATGCAGCGCCGTTGCGGATGATGCGGGGGATATTGGCGTAAGTTTCGACGTTGTTGATGATTGAGGGCTTGCCGAAAAGACCCTTGACAGCAGGGAAGGGAGGACGGGGACGCGGGTCACCGCGCTTGCCCTCAATAGAGTTCAGCAGAGCTGTCTCCTCGCCGCATACGAAAGCACCTGCGCCGAGACGGATGTCGACATCGAAGTTAAAGCCTGTACCGAGTATATTATCTCCAAGAAGTCCGGCTTCTCTCGCCTGTGCGATGGCAATCTTAAGACGCTTGACGGCGATGGGGTACTCGGCACGGACATAGACGTAGCCATGGGAAGCGCCTATCGCGTAGCCGGCGATAGCCATAGCCTCAAGTACGCAGTGGGGGTCGCCCTCAAGGACGCTGCGGTCCATGAATGCGCCTGGGTCGCCCTCGTCGGCGTTGCAGCAGACGTATTTTTCACCTGCGGGCTGGTTGGCCGCGAATTCCCACTTCTTGCCGGTGGGGAACCCGCCGCCGCCGCGTCCGCGAAGTCCGGAGGCGGTGATTTCCTTGATAACATCCTGAGGAGTCATCTCGGTGAGGACCTTTGCCAGAGCCATATAGCCGTCATAGGCGATATATTCGTTAATATTTTCGGGATCGATAACGCCGCAGTTCTGAAGGGCGACGCGCTTCTGCTTACGGTAAAAATCAGTGTTGTCAAGACTGAGTATAGTATCCTCTGCGACTGTCTCGGTATAAAGAAGGCGCTTTACGAGCCTGCCCTTGAGGAGGTGCTCAGTAACGATTTCCTTGACGTCTTCAGGCTTGACTTGGGAATAAAATGCGCCTTCGGGATAGACAACGACGACGGGGCCGAGCGCGCACAGGCCAAAGCAGCCGGTTTTGATGACCTTTACTTCGTCCGCGAGGCCGGCGGCCTTCAGTTCGGCCTCAAAATTACTGAAAAGTGTATCGCTTCCGGAGGAATGACAGCCTGTACCGCCGCAAACGAGGATATGTGAACGTACCATTCTGTTACCTCCTTATTTTGCGTTGGCGCCGATGGTGTATTCAACCACGGGGCTGCCGTTTACTACATGCTGAGCGATAATCTTGGGAACTTTTTCGGGGGTAACGTGTACATAGGTGGTTTTGCTGCCGTCGGCATCATATATCTCGACTACGGGTTCGAACTGGCAGATCCCAATGCAGCCGGTTTGCGCTACAACAACATCGGTAAGCTTACGGGTCTCGACTTCCTTGATGCAGGCGGCAAGGACGGGGCGGGCGCCTGCTGCGATGCCGCAGGTTGCCATACCGACGACGATTCTTATGCGATGTTCACTGTCTCTGCGCACGCCGACTTTTGTCTTCATCTCGTCGCGCAAAGCCTGAAGTTCTGCTAAACTCTTCATCTCTGGAGTACCTCCTGTTTAGTGGAACGCCGCTGGGGCGTTTCCCGTTTTTAAGTTATGCCTTCCGGCCCGAGAGCAGGTCGGAGGTGTTTTCCGCCAAAAATTCGCGGATGAATTTTGATACTTTGGGGTCGTTCAGCTCGATACCGTCCAGTATACGCCGAAATTCCCGCGTATCCAGAACAATCTCCGCGTCCTCAAAGCGGCGAGTGTAAATAAAATCGATCTGCGGATTGCAGTGGATAAGCGAAAGCATCGTCTCGTTAATGTCTCCCAAAGGCATAAGGTCGATGCTGGAAAGGACAAATTCGGCCTTAACGACCGTACCCTTTCCGACATCGCTTCTGATATCAAGCTTTCCGCCGGTGAGCTCCGCCGCCATTTTGAAAAACGGCACGCCCAGACCAACCTTCCTCGTCGTGCGGGTGGTATAAAAGGGGTCGGTGACGTTTTTGACCTGCTCTGGCGTCATTCCGCAGCCGTTGTCCGAAATGGTGACCGTAAGAAGGTCGGCATCCGGTTTTTCATCAACGGTGATTTCAATAAGAGAAGCGCCTGCGCGAACGGAATTTTCCGCCACGTCCAGTATGTTCATGGAAAGCTCCTGCATCATTGCGCCGCCTCCGCGAATCTGAGGTGTTTATTCGTACTTTGCCAAGATCCCGTTGATCTGATCGGGAGTGACCTTTCCGTAAACGTCGTCGTTGATTGTTAAAACCGGAGCAAGACCGCATGCTCCGAGGCACCTGCAGGCATCCAGCGAGAACTTGCCGTCCTTCGTACAGCCGCCGTCCTCGACGCCCAGCTTATCTTTTATCTTATCATAAATTTCGCCGGAACCCTTGACGTAGCAGGCTGTGCCGAGACATACGGAGATCGCATACTTGCCCTTGGGATTGAAGGTGAACTGAGAATAGAAGGTGGCGACGCTGTAGACGCTTTCCGTGGATATGCCCAGCTCGGAAGCGATCACCTCGATCACCTGTTCGGGCAGATAACCATAGATTTCCTGCGCGACCTGCAGAATCTGGACCAGCGAATGGTCACCATGCAGGGACGCAATGCTTTCCCGCAGCTTCTTGTCTTGTTCCGGTGTTCCGACAATAGCAGCCGTGCATGTTTTGCATGACATTTGTGTTTCCTCCAGTTTATTAAATATTATTTTAACAAATTCCCAGCCGAAAAGTTGCCGAACTCCAATTCGGCCCTATTTATATCACAGCCGCAGCAGCAGAACTGCGTTATGACATTCGCGATATAATATATCGACAGCAGTTTATTATAACATAATACAATATGTTTTGCTATACAAACTTGCACATTTTTCGACATATTGTTTTATGTATCATTGTGTTTGCCGATGCCGTTGTGCTATAATCAGATTAAGAAAATCAAAAGCTTTGAACTACCTAAAAACTGCAATAAAAACTGCATCAAAAATGTGACATTTTTAACAAACGCTTGTAAACTGACAAATCAATACTCACCGTTATAGGGGGAATATCTATGCTAATCAGAGACATACAGAGGATACTGGACGCTCAGCTTCTTACGGGCGAAGAGCTTCTGGACATTGAGGTGCGCACAGCCTGCGGAAGCGATATGATGAGCGACGTGCTCGCCTTCGTCAAGGATCAGGCGGTTCTGATAACGGGGCTTCTGAACCAGCAGGCGATCCGCACCGCGGCGATGATGGATATGGTTTGCGTCGTGTTCGTTCGCGGAAAGGTGCCCGGGGAGGACATCCTTAAAGCCGCAAAGGAGAACGGGATCGCCGTCATGACGACGACGCACAGGATGTTTACCACCTGCGGCCTGCTCTATCAGGCGGGGCTGGACGGAGGGTGTCATATAAAATGAGTGAAAACAGCCTGCATTACCATTATATCGTGCCCGGTGATGATTTTACACAGGCAGGAATGGCGTCCAGTGCTGTGAAAAAAACTCTCAAGCAACTGGGGATTGACCCCGTGTCGGTAAGGAAGCTGTCCATCTCTCTTTATGAGGGCGAGATCAATATGGTGATCCATGCCGGCGGGGGAGAGATCGATGTCTGGATCGACGATGAAAAGATTGTCGCTGAGCTCGTAGACCGCGGGCCGGGAATTGCGGATATCGAGCTTGCCATGCAGGAAGGCTGGTCGACAGCCTCCGAGCAGGTGAGGGGTCTGGGCTTCGGAGCCGGAATGGGACTGCCTAACATGAAGAAATACTCCGACGAACTCATTATCGACAGCACAGTGGGCGTCGGTACAAAAGTGACTATCGTAGTCAATACCAGAAAATAACTAACTCTGGAGGCTAAAAATGGCTGAGTATTTTCACTCCGTTACGCTGGACAAGGACGCCTGCCGCGGGTGCATAACCTGTGTCAAGCGCTGTCCGACGGAGGCGATCCGCGTCCGAAACGGAAAGGCGCAGATTATTAAGGAGCGCTGCATCGACTGCGGTGAGTGCATCCGCGTCTGTCCGCACCATGCCAAGCACGCTGTGACCGATCCGCTGACTTCAATCGAAAGATTTAAATATAAGGTTGTTCTTCCGCCGCCGTCTCTTTTCGGACAGTATAAGAGGCAGGAGGATCTTGAGCTCATCCGCGCAGCTCTTTGCAAGCTGGGCTTTGACGCGGTCTATGAGGTCGCAGCGGCGGCTGAGCTGGTTTCAGACGCGACTCGCCGATTGCTCGATGAGGGAAGACTAATAAAGCCCGTTATCTCTTCCGCCTGTCCCGCTGTACTTAGGTTAATTCGCATACGTTTCCCGCACCTGCTCGGGAATGTGCTGCCGCTTTCCGCTCCGATGGAGGTTGCAGCCCGCCTCGCCCGAGAAATGGCTGTAGAGGTCTCGGGACTAAAGCCGGAGGAAATCGGTATAGTGTTCATTACCCCGTGCCCAGCCAAAGCCACGGCAATTAAGAATCCGATGGGTACGGAAAAAAGCGGAGTGGATTTGGCGGTATCGGTAAGCGAGATATATCCTTCCCTGCTCGCTGCGATGAATAAATGCTCGAAGGAAGGCACTGGACCCGATACCTCGCAGTCAGGCCGTACGGGCTTGAGCTGGGGCAACAGCGGCGGAGAGGCTGCGGCAACCTTTACGGTACGATATCTCGCGGCGGATGGAATCGAGAATGTTATCAAGGTACTTGAGGAGATGGAGGACGACCGTCTTTCCGATCAGGACTTTGTCGAACTCAACGCCTGCCCCGCAGGCTGCGTGGGCGGCGTGCTGAACATAGAAAATCCATATGTGGCGGCAACAAGGATGAAGCATCTTCGGAACTATCGCCCCGTTGCGTGCAACAACATATCGGGGAAAGAAATCCCGAAAGAGCTGCTCTGGGACGCACAGGTCAAGCCCATAGCGGCTTTGCGGCTCGATCCGCTGCCGGAGCGGTCACTTGAGATGATGCGCGAAATAGATAGGATCGAATCGAAACTTTACGGGCTCGACTGCGGCTCCTGCGGAGCTCCGAGCTGCCGCGCGCTAGCGGAGGATATTGTTCTCGGTTATTCGACGGAAGACGCCTGCATCTATCTTCTAAAGGACAAGGTCGAAGCCGTAAGATCCAGTATGCTGTCGCTGAATATCAACAGCAGAGACAAAAGCGGGGAGAGCAAATGAAAGTAAAAGATCTGTGCGAAGAACTCGGATGGGAACTGACTACCGGCGATGGTGAGCGTGAGATAACAGGCGGCATTTACTGCTGCGATCTCCTGTCTATCGTCATGGGCAGGGCGCCTGCCGGAAGCCTTTGGATTACAGTGATGGGAAATGTAAATACGATGGCGGTGGCGGCTCTGACCGATACCGCCTGCGTTGTCGTCGCCGAGAGTATGCCGCTCGATGCGGAAGCCCTTGAGGGCGCGAAGAAAGGCAATATCACTGTACTGCGGACCAAGCAGCCGGTGTTTGAGGCAGCCCTTTCGGCGGCGACCGCGATGAAGCTTAAGTAACTCTGTTATTAAGGATAAAGGGGGCGAATGAGCCGTGCCGCGTTTTGCTTATGACCTGCATATACACAGTTGCCTGTCACCCTGCGGCGATGCGCTAATGACTCCTCCGAATATCGTCAATATGGCATATATTAAGGGGCTAGACATTATAGCTGTCACCGACCACAACAGCGCCAGAAATGTCCGGGCGGTGATGCGCGCAGCAGAGGCCCTGCCGCTGACGGTGATACCCGGAATCGAGGTGACGACTGCGGAGGAAATCCACGCCGTCTGCCTTTTTCCGGATGCGGACAGCGCTGAGAAGGCGGGTGAGGAGCTTGAAAAGCACCTGCCGCCGGTAAAGAACCGCCCCGAATACTTCGGGGAGCAGATCATCATGGACGAAAATGAGGAGGTTACGGGAACGTTCCCGCTGCTCCTGCCGAACGCGCTGGACGTGTCTATTGACGCGTTGCAGGCTCTTATAGGCAGTTTTGGCGGCTTCTGCTATCCAGCGCATATCGACCGCTCCTCGAACAGCATCATCGCCGTGTTCGGCGAGGTGCCGCCCGAACCGGAATTTGCGTCTCTCGAGGTGCATGATCCGCAGCGCTTTTTTGAAAACGTGGAAAATTCGCGCTATAGGGAAGGATTCAATATCGTTACGTCGTCCGATGCGCACAGGCTTCAGGACATTTCAGAGAGGGAACATTTCCTTGAGCTTCGTGAGCCGAGCTTCGATTGTCTGCGCGGGGCACTTTGTTCCCGTTTGCTATGAAACAAAACGAAAATTTGTTTCTTTTGTTTCGTGCAAATTGTATTTTACAACAAAGATTACTGCTTGTCAAAGCGTGATGTTTTGTTGCAAATCACAAATTGATATTTTTGTAACAAAAGATAAAAACAATACACATGTATTATAAAAAAATAACACATTTCATAAAAAAATCGGTGGAAAGGGATGGAATAATAGTCACGTTGCGGTGGATAAAAGGATTAAGAACAGCCTCGAAAGCATACGCTTTCGAGGCTGTTCTGGCATCAAAGCACACCGAAGACGCTTAGAATTCCGACGGAGATAAGAAGCAATCCGGTCACAAAATCGACTGAGAGGCCGGAATGCTTCACGAGCCTTCCGCCGAGAGCCATGGCCAAAAGGTTTACTGGCATCGAAATAACGATAAAGAGAAGGAGAAGGAGGGGGGCGTTTCCGCCGAAAGTGCCGGTACCGACACTGACCCCGCCTGCGAGATCTTCGATTCCTGCGCCCAAAAGGATAAGAAAAATGTTCGTCTGCGAAAGGCTTCCGCTTGGATGACTTAAAGACTTTTGAACGATACGCCAGCCGACTCCTATCAGTATCGCGGCGCTGATATATCTGCTGACAGATCCGGCTATCTCATTCAGTGCGCTTCCGAGCAGGAAGCCTGCAAGTGATACTGCGCAATGCAGAAGCGCGAATATTAGAACCAACAGCACTCTGTCGGTTGCTGTATAGACCCTCGCTCCGAGATCGACGGACAATATTGCAATCTCAAGATTAAGCGTTGTAACGAGCAAAGCTATTCCGAGAATATTCAAGTGTCTCACCTGCAAAAATCAAGTATACAGAAACTCGGCATACTTAATGCTTATTCGCAGGGAAACCGAATAATTCGCCGAATAGAAATTTGATAAAAAACAGATATCTTACAATAAAATAAATATGTCCTAAAGCTGATAAGCCGGTTGTACGACAACGGTATGCCATAATGGAACAGTATAACGGCGGTAAACGTATCAGACTACTGTTTTGCCTGCTTCATTGAGAGCGATATGCGCTTTTTCTTCTCATCCACGCCAAGTACGACGACTTTTACAATATCGCCGACGGATACGATTTCCGAAGGATGACGAATATACTTATCCGCTATCTCCGAAATATGCACAAGCCCGTCCTGATGCACTCCGATATCGACGAATGCTCCGAAATCGATTACATTGCGCACCGTGCCGGTGAGAACCATACCGGGGGCAAGATCCTTCATATCCATAACATCCGTGCGCAGCACCGGTGCGGGTAACTCGTCGCGCGGGTCGCGTCCGGGCTTCATGAGCTCTTTTACGATATCTCTGAGCGTCGGAACGCCTACCGCGCATTCCTCAGCGGCCTTGCTTTCGCCGTAAGCCTTCACGCGCTCCGGCAGTTCGGCTATCTTTCCTCCGGCCACATCACTGAGCTTATAACCACATAAACCGAGCAGTTTCTCCGCGGCGGAGTAGCTTTCAGGATGGACTCCGGTGTTGTCAAGAACTGATTTGCTCTCGGGTATGCGCAAGAAGCCGGCGCACTGCTCGAAGGCCTTCGGCCCGAGTTTCGGTACTTTTAAAAGCTGCTTTCGAGAAGTGAACGCACCGTTTTCCTCGCGGTATGCGACGATATTTTTTGCGCTCGTACCGTTCAGACCGGATACTCTCTGCAGCAGCGACGGCGATGCGGTGTTGACGTCGACGCCCACGGCGTTGACGCAGTCCTCAACCACGCCGGAAAGCGCATCGTCAAGACGTTTCTGAGGCATATCATGCTGATACTGCCCTACGCCGATCGCCTTGGGATCGATCTTCACAAGCTCCGCAAGCGGATCCTGCATCCTGCGAGCGATGGATACCGCGGAGCGCAGGTTGACGTCATATTGCGGAAATTCCTCCGCCGCGAGCTTGGACGCAGAATATACCGACGCGCCGGCCTCGTTGACGATCATATAGCTCACGCCGGGTGTGCGAGCGATAAGCTCGCAGGTCATTTGCTCCGTTTCACGCGAGGCGGTGCCGTTTCCTATTGCGATATGCTCTACTTTATGCTTGCTTATGAGCTTTTCAAGAATGGCGATCGACTCATTTTTCTGACGTTCTCCATAAGTCGGATACACCACGGCAGTATCCAAAACCTTGCCGGTTCCGTCAACCACCGCGACCTTGCAGCCATTACGGTAGCCGGGGTCAAGCCCCATCGTAACGTGGCCTTTTACCGGCGGCTGCATCAAAAGCGGTTTCAGGTTGAGAGCAAAATTGTGTATTGCGCCCTCTGACGCTGCATCCGTCAGCGCGCCGCGAAGTTCTCTTTCCATAGACGGAAACAACAGTCGGTCATAACCATCCTCCGCTGCGCTTCGGACAAAATCCGATGCTGATGACCCGGGCTTTACCGCCTCGTTCCATACGAGGCCCAGCGCCAACTGCCTGTCAATATTTATTGAAACCTTCAGATATTCTTCTTTTTCGCCGCGGTTAATCGCCAGTATCTGATGTCCCTGCAGCTTGGACAGCGGCTGGTCGAACTCATAGTAAAGGCTGTACACAGAATCCTCGTCCTTTGCGGCGGAGGAAATAAGGTGTCCTTTATTCATAAACAGCTCACGCAAACGCCGTCTGATATCCGCTGAGTCCGAAACCATTTCAGCTATAATATCCGAAGCGCCCGCAAGGGCGTCGTCGGCATTATCCACGCCTTTTTCCGCATCAATATACTTTTCCGCAAGCTCTCTAACATCAGGCAGGTCCTTGCTTTGCCCAAACAGCGTCAAAGCGAGCGGCTCAAGCCCTTTTTCCTTTGCGATGGTCGCGCGGGTACGGCGTTTCTGCTTATACGGGCGGTATATATCCTCCACCTCCGCGAGAGTCGCCGCCGCGTCGATTTCCGCCGAAAGCTCGTCGGTGAGTTTGTCCTGCGCGGCTATTGCCTTTTTGACCTCTTCCCGGCGAGTCTCAAGGTTTCGCAGATAGGAGAGTCTGTCCGCCAAATCACGAAGCGCTGTGTCATCCATCGTACCATGCATCTCTTTGCGGTAACGCGCAATAAAAGGAATGGTATTACCCTCATCAATGAGATCTATAACATTTTTGATATGTTGTTCATTTTTATTAAATTCTTTTGCAAGTATTTTTACTACGCTTTCCATGAAAACTCCTTTAAAACTGGTGTTCCGTTATTTTACCACAAAATCTCGGCAATGTAAAAGAAGATGCGCCCTTTGGAGCGCATCTTCCTGAATTTACAGTTTATTACTTATTTTTTGCGTATTCCTCTCCCAGCTCGACATATGCGGCTGCATTTGTTGCCGCGCGGGAATTGTTAAATTCCTCTTCGTTTTTAATTACCTTTGCAGGAATGCCGACAGCGACAGATCCGTTTGGGACGATCATATTTTCCGTACACACCGCACCTGCGCCTATCGTGGAATTTGCGCCGATTTTGGCGCCGTTCATAATGATCGCACCCATTCCAATTATTACGTTATCACCGATCGTTGCTCCGTGGACAATCGCGCTGTGACCGACAGTGACAAAATTCCCGATTTTTATCGGATAGCCTACATCGCAGTGGAGAACGGCATTGTCCTGAATATTGCTGTTTTCTCCGATTTCTATGCTATCTTCATCTCCTCTTATTACGGCGCCAAACCACACTGAGCTCCTGCCGCCGATCTTTACATCTCCGATGACGGAAGAATTCTCCGCAATAAAACAGTCTTCGCAGATTACGGGTTGCTTATCCTTAAAGCTCATTATCATAATGGTACCTCCTAAGAGCGGAACTCAAAACATATTATGGGCTATTTAGAATCGGATGTCAATTTCAAACTGCAGAATTCTTTTATCAAACTGCTGTTTTGTTTTAATATACCCTGCCGGGTAAAAATGAACGATGCAGCGCTGGTGCTTCTTTCAGGAAATCAGACGAATCTACTGCGTTTCCGCTGTAATACGGCAGGCTGCTGATGATAGAATACCTCGGCCCGCAATTTGTGCAACTGATAAATGGGCACTGAAACCGCTTGTCGCCGGGCGTGTTGAACGCCTTCATGCGTAGTTTGCTTCCTCCTTCAAATTCAAAATCATGTTTATCACATTGTTACAAATTTGTTCGAAGCGCTCCTTCAGCGGTGTGCTGAGGTCAAGACCGAGACCGATCTCAACCGCTTCAATCCCTAAAAAATAGCCCAGAGTCTGGGGAGCGTGCAGTCCAATCAGGTCAAAGAGGCTGAATTCATGCTGCGTCCGGATATTTCCGCGATCTTTCAGAGCGTCGCTTAAAAGCATGGCATCAACGCTTCCCGGCTCCTTTCCATGGATCATGGCATCGACGATAATCACAAGATCATCCGATTTTATTTCATCAAAGCAGCATTGAAAATCCGTTTCTCCAACGAAAGAGAAGATATCATGCTCCTGCAGGCTGTCTGTAATTGCTTCCACCACCCGCGATCCGATCCCATCGTCCCTCATGACGAGACTGCCGATTCCGATGACCAGAACCCGTTTCATGGCATCACCTGCATGGTTTTGATGAGACTGCCCTTTGAATAGACATGTGTGGCACAGGAAACGCAGGGGTCAAACGAGCGGATGATTCTCCCAAGTTCCACCGGGGCATCCGGATTTCTAATTATCGTACCAATCATCGCCTTTTCTCCCGGACCCGGTAAATTGTCCCGGTCTCTGGTAGAAAGGTTCCAGGCGGACGGCGTAATAATCTGGTAAAGGGAAATCACCTGATTTTCTATTTTAATCCAATGCCCCAAAGCGCCGCGCGTGGTATCAATCAGACCGACCCCATAGGCGTTTTGGGGTATTTCATATTCTTTTTGAACATCTATGCCGGGAATAAGATTGTCAAGCAAGCACAGCATGATATTTGCAACTTTTTTTGCTTCCAGGACTCTTGCCAAAGTCCGGTCCATGGTGGATATCCCATTTCGGTACTCGCCGCAAAGCCACATCCTTGCCAGCGGCCCGACCTCGTAAGGAAGTCCCCTGTAACGCGGCGCTTTCACCCAGGAATATGCTTCGATTTTTTTTATGTTGGGTTCGGGAATTGGCTGAAATGGCGTATAGGTTTCTGACTTTGCCATGTACCATGCTGAGTAAATATTTTCGGTGATTTCTTCGGGATTCAGCTCCATAGTCCTGCCGTCACTGTATGTCGAGGGATTGACAAACAGCGTGCCCAGCTTTTCATATCCATCAAAGCAGCCGAAGGTGAGGAGATTCCCGTAGCCTCGTCCGATCTCAAAATACTCTTTATAGTATTCGGCAACTGTATAGGCGTCCGGGATCATACTATCGCAGATAAACTGCCTGATATTCTGCAAAAGTAAACGCAGCCGCGCTATTTTTTCCGGGGTAGCCTGCGTGGTGATTCCACCAATAAAGACTCCGTGATTGTGAGGAGCTTTCCCGCCTAAAATCGCCAACATTTCATGCGCGTTTCTGCTGTATTCAAGAGAATCGAAATAATGCTTTACAATTCTATCGTTTATCTCCTTAGGCAGCCTGAAGTCATTGTGGTACGTTTCAAATAGGGTGTTGCCTTCGGGGAGCTTTATGAAGTCAGGCACGGTATATTGATAAAAATGCCGGATGTGATTTTGGAGAAATTCACAACCATGAATGATGTCCCGCAGATATCTGCCCTGCTGAGAGACGGTAATGCTCAGCGCGTTCTCCAGAGCCAGCGCGGAAGCCATTGAGTGCGCTGTAGAACAAATTCCGCAGATTCGCTGCGTGAAATATACGGCGTCAAAAGGATTCCTGCCCTCCAGCATTTTCTCAAAGCCCCTGAAAAGCAGACCCTCTGTCCGTGCATCCGTCACAATGTTATTGTCAATATCGGCGTCTATCTCCATAAACCCGCTGATGCGGGTAACAGGGTTAATAATTACTCTCTTCGTTTTGTTCACCTCTTTTACGTCGTATTAAAGCTGACAAACGGCTCCATCTTGTCAGGGAATCCAAACATGGCACAGCCGATGCACGGACTGTCGTCGCCGATGGGCCAGTTCACACGATTATTCCATTTCCGAATTGGGCAGTCGATTCTCGTGACCGGTCCTCTGCATCCGAGCTTGAACATGCACTTTTTTTCGCCAAGCTTTGACGCAAAGATACCTTGGTCAAAGTACAGCCTTCGGGGACAGATATCATGAATTAATGTGCTGTAGAACATGAGCGGTCTTTGCCTGGCATCCAGTTCAGGCTCGCCGAAAAGCATAAGGTAGGCCAGTGTACCCATAAACCAGTCCGGATGGCACGGGCAACCTGGCAGCTTGATGACTTTTCTGTCAAGCAGGCTTTGTATCCCTACGCATTCCGCCGGATTTGGCCTTGCGGCCGAAATTCCTCCATCGGAAGCGCAGGTACCCACGGCGATGACATAAGCCGCCTGTTCCCCAAACTTTTTAACGGCCTCATATGCGGTTAACGGTTGACCATTCCGCCTTCCGATAATGTTGTACAGGCCGTTGCCTTTCGTGGAGACTGCGCCCTCAACGGCTAATATGTAATCGCTGCCGATAACGCTGAACAGCTTCTCCATGGCGGTCTCACCCTCAGAGGCCATGAGACTGTTGTCATATATGAAATTAACCATTTGAGAGGCCAGACTTTTGAAATCAGGATTTGCCCCGTCGAGAAGGGAGATAATGTTTCCGGAGCATCCAGTCAGTTCAAGCCATATCAGGTTTCTTTTTTGAATGTTTTTTTGTTTAACGGCGTCTATTGCCTTATGAACAAGTACGGAGGCCGTCTCCAGCCTCGTCGAGAAATTAGGGCAGCTATTATTCGTTTGATTCATCCTGTTATTTTCCCAACCACCTTCAATTTGCTGAGGATCGGCTGACCGGCGTGGCATGAGACGAACTGACTCGTTACATCAGTGCCGGACGCAAGTCCAAAATGGGTTGCTCCGCCCCAGGCTGCATTATTCGTAACATCGTACACGATACCGTTTACTGCTACATACGCCGGGTTGCCATCTCTGCCGTTATACCTTGACAGTTCTTGCAATGTGAATAATTTGTCGGCACTGGGCTGAGGGCCGTGCATACTGGTATCATTTCGAAATCCCTGTACCAACATAGAAATATTGGACATATTTTTCCGCAGACGGTTTAACAACTTATTTTTGACGCAGGAGTTCGAGGTCGTATATAGGC
>JAJUHD010000024.1 GCA_029268085.1 Bacillota bacterium
CGATATCATAATCAATGATTCAACAGACCCGTTCGGCCATACGGAAGGGCTGTTCACCAAGGAATTCTACGGCAGCTGCTACCGTGCCCTGAAGGATGACGGCATCATGGTCTATCAGCACGGCAGCCCTTTTTTCGACAGCGACGAGGCGGCATTCACGTCTATGCACCGCAAGGTATTCCAGAGCTTTCCCATAAGCCGCGTATATCAGGCGCATATTCCGACCTGCCCGTCCGGCTACTGGACCTTCGGTTTCGCATCAAAAAAGCACCACCCGATAAACGACTTTGACCCGCAGAGCTGGAATGCACGCGGGATAAAGACAAGCTATTACACGACCAATCTGCATGTCGGCGCCTTTATGCTGCCGAAATATGTAGAAGATTTACTAATCGAAGCAGAGGATGCAGGCGGCAAAGCCAACTGACAACCATAAGCATAAATATTCTTTCAGGAGGAATTTACTCATGGCTAAACTTCTTATCATCGGCTGCGGCGGCGTTGGCTCCGTCGCCATCCACAAATGCTGCCAGAACAGCGAGGTTTTCACAGACATCTGCATCGCAAGCCGGACGAGGTCCAAATGCGACGCGCTGAAGGAAAAGCTTGAGGGCACTACGAAAACCCGTATAACAACAGCCCAGATCGATGCGATGGACGTGCCTGCCCTTACCGCCCTTATTAAGGAATACGCCCCCGATGCCGTACTCAACGTAGCGCTTCCCTATCAGAACATCGCCATAATGGAAGCCTGCCTTGCCGGAGGCGCAAACTATATTGATACCGCCACCTATGAGCCTGAGGACATCAACGATCCGGAATGGCGTCCCATTTATGAAAAGCGCTGCAAGGAGCTTGGCTTTTCCTCGTATTTCGATTATTCCTGGCAGTGGGCTTTTCATGACAGGTTCAAGGAAGCGGGGCTTACGGCGGTGCTCGGCTGCGGCTTTGACCCCGGCGCAACCAACGTTTTCTGCGCTTACGCGCTCAAGCACTATTTTGATGAAATCAACACTATCGACATTCTTGACTGCAATGGAGGCGACCACGGCTACCCATTTGCAACTAACTTCAACCCCGAGATCAATCTGCGCGAGGTGTCTTCCCCCTGCTCCTACTGGGAGGATGGGCATTGGGTAGAGATTCCCGCCATGTCGGTCAAGACTGAATATGACTTCGAGCAGGTTGGCAAAAAGGATATTTACCTTATGCACCACAACGAGATAGAGTCTCTTATCATCAATATGCCCGGCATCAGGCGCGTACGTTTCTATATGACCTTCGGGCAGAGCTATCTGACTCACATGAAATGTCTTGAGAACGTAGGTATGCTTTCGACGGTTCCTGTCGAGTATGAGGGCCACAAAATAGTGCCCATCCAGTTCCTGAAAGCCCTGCTGCCGGATCCCGCATCTCTTGGTCCGCGCACGGTCGGCAAAACGAACATTGCGTGCATCTTCAGAGGCAAAAAGGACGGCAGGGAAAAGACCCTTAAAATCTATAACGTTTGCGACCATCAGGAGAGCTACCGCGAGGTAGGAAGTCAGGCCATTTCCTATACTACAGGAGTTCCGGCAATGATCTTTTCCATGCTTGTGGCCGATGGGCGCTGGAGAAAGCCCGGCGTATACAACGCGGAGCAGTTCGATCCCGATCCCTTTATGGAGGCCATGGGCAAATGGGGACTGCCTTGGATCATTGATGAGAATCCGGTGATGGTGGACTGATGAGATTTGATCAGCTGCCGACTCCCTGCTATGTGGTAGACGAGGGCAAGCTCCGTCAAAATCTTCAGATTCTGAAGCAGGTGCAGGATGATACCGGCTGTAAAATTCTGCTTGCGCAGAAAGCCTTCTCAATGTTTGCGGAGTATCCTCTCATACGCGGGTATCTGGCGGGAACAACCGCCAGCAGTCTTTATGAAGCGAGGCTCGGCTACGAGGAGATGGGCGGCGAGACCCATATCTTTTCCCCTGCCTATAAAGACGCGGAATTTGACGAAATAGCAAGGCTCTGCGGGCACATCATATTCAACTCGTTCGCGCAGCTCGAGAAATTCCGCGGACGCTGCCGAGAAGCCAGCATAGGGCTTCGCATAAACCCCGAATGCTCTACGCAGACTCACGCCATTTATGACCCCTGCGCTCCCGGCAGCCGCCTCGGCGTTACAGCCGCAGGCTTTCGTGGGAATCTGCCGGACGGCGTAGAAGGGCTTCATTTTCATACCCTTTGCGAGCAGGACGCCGACGATCTCGCCGTTACCTTGGCGGCGGTGGAAGAAAAATTCGGAAAATGGCTCCCTCAGATGAAGTGGCTCAATATGGGCGGAGGCCACCACATCACCCGCCCGGGCTATAACATCCCGCTTTTGGAAAATTGCATCCGCCGTGTGCAGGATGAATATGGGCTTGAGGTATATCTTGAGCCGGGAGAGGCAGTGGCGCTGAACGCGGGCTGCTTTATTACCGAGGTGTTGGATATTGTTGAAAACAGCGGAATCACAAACCTGATCCTCGACGGCTCCGCAGCCTGCCACAACCCGGATGTGCTTGAAATGCCCTTCCGCCCGCCGGTCGAAGGCTCAGGCCTTCCGGAAGAAAAGGCCTATACCTATCGGCTGTCATCCAGTACCTGCCTCGCGGGCGATGTTTTCGGCAACTATTCCTTTGACCGCCCGATTAAGATCGGCGACAGGCTGCGCTTCAATAACTTTGCCATATACACTATGGTCAAGAACAATACCTTCAACGGCATACAACTGCCCTCGATAGCCGTTATGGCGGAGGACGGAGACTGCCGTATCGTCAAAACCTTCGGCTATGAAGATTTCAAATCCAGACTTTCATAATGATATGATGCTATCTTTTTCAGAAGGAGGCGAAAGCTATGCGCAAAGTAACCATAGGAGCGGTGCAGATGCAGTGCTCCCCAAAAACAGAAGAAAATCTTGAAAAAGCGGAGCTCATGGTGCGGAAAGCCGCCGAAAACGGGGCCAATGTCATACTCCTGCCCGAGCTTTTCGCTTACCCCTATTTCTGTCAGGAGCGGCAGTACGGTTATTATTCATATGCCGCTCCGCCGGAGAAAGACCCCGCCGTGCTTAGGTTTGCCTCTGTCGCAAGGGAATTGGGCGTAGTGCTCCCCATAAGCTTTTATGAGAAGGACGGCAACCGCCTGTTTAATTCTGCTGCGATGCTGGATGCGGACGGAAAGCTGCTGGGCATTTATCGGAAGACCCATATCCCTGACGATCACTATTATCAGGAAAAGTTTTACTTTACCCCCGGCGATACCGGCTTCCGTGTTTGGGAGACAGCCTTCGGCAAGATAGGAGTAGGCATCTGCTGGGACCAGTGGTTCCCGGAGACCGCCCGCGCGTTTGCGCTGAACGGAGCCGAAATGCTGCTTTATCCCACTGCCATCGGCAGCGAGCCTATTCTGGAATGTGACAGTATGCCCCACTGGAGACGTTGTATGCAGGGTCACGCAGCCGCCAATATCATCCCTGTGGCAGCCGCAAACCGCATCGGGCTTGAAACCGTTACTCCCGGTAAGGAGAACGGAGGACAGTCTTCGGCCCTGCGCTTTTACGGATCCTCGTTCATCACCGACGACACCGGCGAGCTGGTCTCCGCAGCGGGACGGGAGGAGGAAACTGTGCTTTGCGCATCGTTTGATCTGGACGCAATTGCCGAAAACAGGCTCAACTGGGGCTTCTACCGCGACCGCCGCACCGAATGTTACGGACTGTTGGCTATGAAATGATTTCGCAATCTTGACACTTTTTATATTGCACCATAAAATTAAAAAAGCAGCATTTTAAATTCTTTCTGCATGATAGGAGATTATTATGGCTGAGGGTGTATTGCATAAGAGTGTCCGCGAGCAGCTCATCATCGCCGGGATTCAGGAGATCAATAAATACGGCCTGCAGGGCTTTTCTATCCGAAGGATAGCCAATGAGTGCGGCGTTTCATGCGCGGCGCCCTATAAGCATTTCAAGGACCGCCATAATTTTATTGCCGCAATAATCGAGTATATTAATTTGCAATGGGCGGCCCGCCAGCAGAAAATTATGAAGGAATACTATGGCGATACCAGAAAGCAGCTTGTTGAAATCAGCCTCGACTATGTAAGATTCCTTCTTGAAAACCCCCATTTTCGCTCAATAATTATGCTTAAGGACGAAGAGTTCGACAGTGTTTATAAAAACATGAGGGGTCAGCTTAGCAGACTTGCCAAGGAGCTTATCAGCAAATACTGTTCTGAAGCACAGTTATCCGCAGAGGATGAAAGGCGCAAGACCTATATCATCCGTTCCCTCATCTACGGCGCCGCGCTTATGTTCGATAACGGCGAACTGGAATACAATGAGGAAAATATGCGCTTCGTCGAAAGCTCGATCGACCGCGAATTTGACTTGCCGTAAAACAGAAAGATTAGAACTCCTGATAGGTTATCAACGATAACCTATCAGTTTTTTTGTTAAAAGAATATATTGACATAAAGGCAAAGCATGGTATAGAATGCGGGCAGGTTATCAGTGATAACCTGCCCGCGATTATATCTGATTTTTATCTGGAGGATTTTAACATGATTTTTAAAGCAGTAGCCGAACTGATTGCTGAGCACACCGACCGCGACGTCTCCGAAATTTCGATGGAAAGCAGTTTCAAGGATCTGGGCATTGACTCTCTCGATACCGTTGAGATGCTGATGAACCTTGAGGACAAGATCGGAAAAGAAATCGAACTGGACAGAAAGGTCGAAACCGTAGGAGACCTTGTCCGCTTCATAGAAGAAAAATGCAAGGACTGATTTATGATTAACTCGGTTATATGCGAGCTGCTGGATATTGAATATCCGGTTTTTCAGGGCGGCATGGCATGGATCGCCGACGGAAAGCTGGCGGCCGCCGTTTCGAACGGCGGCGGGCTGGGGATTATCGCAGCAGGAAACGCGCCCGCGGAATATGTGCGGCAGCAGATACGCCTCGCCAGAACGCTTACGGATAAACCATTCGGAGTAAACATCATGCTGCTGAGCCCTTTCGCGGACGAGGTTGCGGAGGCAGTTGCGGATGAAAAGGTTTCCGTCGTCACAACAGGCGCGGGAAACCCTTCGAAGTATATGGAAAAATGGCTATCGGCGGGAATCAAAGTTATCCCCGTCGTTCCCTCGGTTGCAATGACTAAGCTCGTGACACGGCTGGGGGCGGCTGCGGTTATCGCCGAAGGCGGCGAAAGCGGCGGCCATGTCGGAGAGCTGACTACGATGACGCTTGTACCGCTGGTCTGCGACTCGACGCATCTGCCGGTTATCGCCGCAGGCGGCATCGGAGATGGACGGGGCGTCGCGGCAGCCTTTATGCTCGGAGCCAGCGGCATCCAGATGGGCACGCGGTTCCTTGTCGCCGATGAATGCTCCGCCCATAGGAATTACAAGGAGCGGATACTCAAAGCGACCGACCTTTCAACCGTCGTTACAGGCAAAAGGCTTGGCCATCCGGTGCGAAGCCTGAAAACGCCATTTTCAAGAGACTATTTCAAGGCCGAATACAGCGCCATCCCGGATGAAGAGCTTGAAGCAAAGGGAGCGGGCGCGCTGCGCCTTGCGGCGCAGGAGGGCGATCTGGAAAACGGATGCTTTCTCGCGGGCCAGATCGCGGCGATGGTTAATAAAGAGCAGCCGGCGGCTGAGATTATCCGAGAGGTCATGATTGAGGCGGAAAGCGTTCTGAAAGGAGCGTGCAAATGGGTAAAGTAGCGTTTGTTTTTTCCGGTCAGGGTGCGCAATACAGCGGAATGGGGCGGGATCTTTTTGATAACGATCCTGCCGCGGCTGAAATATTTAAGCTCGCAGACAGTATGCGTCCCGGTACTTCCGAGCAGTGCTTCCGCGGCACGGAAGAGGAGCTTGCGGAGACCGTAAACACGCAGCCCTGCCTGTTTGCAATGGAGCTTGCCGCCGCGGCGGCTGCTCAAAAGGCAGGATTAAGACCTGCCGCTGTTGCCGGATTCTCGCTCGGCGAAATTGCCGCCCTCGCATTTTCGGAAGCGGTCAGTCTTGAAGAAGGCTTCCGGCTGGTATGCCTTCGCGGAGAGCTGATGCAAACCGACGCGGAAAAGTGCGACAGCGCAATGGCTGCCGTTCTGAAGCTGGACGCAGAAGCGGTCGAGCGGCTTTGCTCCCGATTTGAGCACGTCTACCCGGTAAATTACAACTGCCCGGGCCAGATCTCCGTTTCCGGCCTGAGGGCGGAGCTTGAGGATTTTTTAAAAAGTGTTAAAGCCGCCGGAGGCCGCGCGGTTCCGCTGCGGGTCAAGGGCGGCTTTCATTCACCTTTTATGGCAGAAGCTGCGCGGAAATTCGGACGGGCGCTGGAAAGCGTCAAATTCCGTCAGCCGGCCGTGCCCCTGTATTCTGATTGCACGGGACTTCCGTACGGCGATGAATTTGCGGCGCTGCTATCCCGCCAGATATGCAGCCCTGTCAGATGGCAGGATATTATTACAAACATGATAGAAAGCGGCATTGACACCTTCATTGAAATCGGCCCCGGCAGGACGCTCTGCGGGCTGATCGAGAAAACGGACGGCTCGGTGCGCACCTTTAATATCGGGGACTGTGAGAGTCTAAAAAAGACTGCCGAGGAGGTCTGCGGATGCTGAAAGAAAAAACGGCCGTAATAACCGGCGGCTCCAGAGGTATAGGCGCCGCGATCGCCCTGAAATTCGCTTCACTGGGCGCGAACATTGCCGTGATATATGCGGGAAACCATGAAGCGGCAATGAGAGTCTGCGAAATATGCCGTATCAAACACGGTGTTAAGGCGATTGCCTTCTGCTGTGACGTTTCGGACTATGAAGCTTCGAAAAAGACGGTAGCGGATATTAAAAGTGAGTTTGGTACTGTCGATATTCTGGTCAACAACGCCGGAATTACGCGCGACGGGCTGATCGCCGCCATGAAGGAAAAGGATTTTGACGATGTGATCGCCGCAAATCTAAAGGGCGCGTTCAATATGATCCGCCACTGCTCACCGATTTTTATCAAAAACCGAAGCGGTAAGATAATCAATATCAGCTCAGTTGTCGGGCTGGCGGGAAACGCCGGACAGGCCAACTATGCCGCTTCAAAGGCCGGCCTGATAGGGCTGACGAAATCAGTCGCCCGCGAGCTTGCCGGCAGGAACATCACCTGCAACGCGATAGCACCGGGCTTTATCAGGACAGACATGACAAAGGACATCGAGGATTCGGGCAGGCTTGCCGAGGGCATCCCGATGAAGAGGATAGGCTCACCCGAGGATGTCGCGGAGGCGGCGGCTTTTCTTGCCGGAAACGGCTCCGATTACATAACGGGCGAGGTCATCAGAGTAGACGGCGGAATGGCCATGTAAGGAGGTACAAAGCTTGCGAAGAGTTGTTGTGACCGGCTTGGGCGTTATCAGCCCGGTCGGCAATACAATAAATGATTTCTGGGGAAGCCTTCTCGGAGGAAGGCACGGTATCGCGCCCATTACAAAGTTCGATACAACGGAATTTAAGGCAAAGCTGGCGGCGGAGGTAAAGGCTTTCAACGCCAGAGACTATATGGAAAAGGCGGAGATGCTCCGGAGCGATCTGTATGCGCAGTTTGCTCTGGCGGCTGCCTGTCAGGCGGCAGAGGAAAGCGGCGTCATCGGCACGCTTCCGCCCGAACGGGTCGCGGTATATTTCGGCTCGGGAATCGGCGGGATACAGACCTTCACAAACGAGCTTGATAAGCTGCGTACAAGAGGCCCGGGAAGAGTTTCGCCCTATTTTATTCCCATGCTCATAGCGAATATGGCTTCAGGGCTGATAGCAATAAGGTTCAACTGCAAGGGTGCGGCTATGCCGTCGGTCACTGCGTGCGCATCGGGGGCGAACGCCATCGGCGAGGCTCTTCGGGTTATTCGCCACGGTTACGCGGATGCCGTCATCACAGGAGGGGCCGAGGCTTCGATCACTGAATGCGGCGTTGCGGGTTTTGTCAATATGCAGGCGCTTTCCGTTTCCGAGAATCCCGACGCGGCATCCCTGCCTTTTGACCGCAGACGCGGAGGCTTCATAATTGGGGAAGGCGGAGCGGCCCTTGTGCTTGAGGAATATGAGCACGCAATGAACCGCGGGGCGAAGATATACGGCGAGGTTTGCGGCTATGGCTCGACCTGCGATGCTTATCATATTACCGCGCCGAGACCGGACGCCGAAGGCGGAGCCCGGGCTATGGCCGACGCTCTGGCGGAAGCGGGATACACCGGAACCGAAAGCGTCTATGTCAATGCTCACGGAACCGGAACGCCGCTGAACGATATCGCGGAAACGCTTGCCATAAAAAAGGCGTTTGGAGAAGAGAAAGCCAAGGAAGTTCTCATAAGCTCCACCAAGTCCATGACCGGACATATGCTGGGAGCGGCTGGCGCGGCTGAGGCCATAGTCTGTCTGAAGGCCCTTTCCGAAGGGATTATACCGCCGACCCTCAACCTGACAGAGCCCGATCCCGAATGTGATCTGAACTATGTCCCATGCAGGGCCGTCAGTGCGGATATTGAGCTGGCGGTTTCGAATTCGCTGGGCTTCGGCGGACATAACGCGTGCCTTGCCTTCAGGAAGGTGTGAAATGGAAGAAACGATTATTCGAAAATACGCGGGACTGATGCGTGAGCTGGGGCTGACCGTGCTTGAGATAAGCGAAAACGGAAGCTCGGTACGCCTTGAGTTAAGCTCCTCTTTACAGGAACCTGCTCAGTATATAAAGCCGAAAATAATTGAACAGGCAGAAACGGGTGCCGATTTAATTGAATTCCGTTCCCCGATGGTCGGCGTGTTCTACAGATCGCCGGCAGAGAATGAAGCGCCCTTTGTCAAAGTCGGAGATGCCGTACATAAGGGCGACGTCCTTTGCATAATCGAGGCGATGAAGCTGATGAACGAGATTGTTGCCGAGCAGGACGGGATAGTTGCCGAGATCTGCGCCGAAAACAATCAGGTCGTCGATTTCGGGCATGTTCTGTTTAAATTCAGAAAGGGTTAGGCATGAATCAGGAGGAAATCAAAAAGATACTTCCTCATCGTGACAATATGCTGCTTATCGAGGAAGTCTATGAAAAAGACGGCGCGGCATTCGGCAAGTACTGCGTCCGCGGCGACGAATGGTTTTTGCAGGGGCATTTTCCAGAAAACCCGATAGTCCCCGGCGTTATCCTCTGCGAGATGCTGGCGCAGTCTGCCTGCGTGCTTTTGAAAGATAAAATTGCCGCCGGCAGCCTGCCGCTCTTTACGGGGCTGGACAGCGTACGTTTCAGAACGTCTGTAAAGCCGGGCGACACATTTGAAACGGAATGCAGGATAGTCCGCGCAAAGCCCCCCTTCTATTTTGCCGAGGGAAAAGGCTCGGTTGCGGGAACGCTCTGCGTCAAAGCTGAGTTTTCCTTCGCGGTTACAGGAGATTAAGCATGTTTTCAAAGATACTCATTGCAAACCGGGGCGAGATCGCGGTTCGTATTATCCGTGCCTGCAAGGAAATGGGCATTTCTACCGTTGCGATCTATTCGGAGGCCGACGCCGAAGCGCTTCATGTCGCGCTCGCCGACGAGAGCTATTGCGTCGGCAAGGCGAACGCTGCCGACAGTTATCTGAACGAGGAGCGCATTATCTGTGCGGCTCTTGCCGCAGGCGCCCAGGCGATACATCCCGGCTACGGCTTTTTATCGGAAAACGCTCATTTTGCGGAGCTTTGCCGGAATAATTGGCTGGTATTCATCGGTCCCTCGCCCGAGAGCATGAAAGAACTTGGTGATAAGGAGCGCATCAAACGGCTGATGTCTGATGCGGGCCTTGCGGTAATTCCCGGCTCCGAAGTGCTTGCTACGCTTCAGGATGCCCGGCGGGCGGCTGAAAAAATCGGCTATCCCGTTATGCTCAAAGCCCGTTCCGGCGGCGGAGGACGCGGTATCCGGCTCGTAAAGGACGAAACGGAGCTTGAATCCGCATACTTCTCGGCAAGCTCTGAGGGTACCGCGGCTTTTGGCGACGGCGCCGTTTACATGGAAAAATACATAAACCCCGCGCGGCATATAGAGCTTCAAATTCTCGCTGATGAAGCCGGAAATGTCGTATGCCTCGGCGAGCGCGACTGCTCGGTTCAGCGGCACAACCAGAAGCTTATTGAGGAATCCCCTTCTCCGGCCGTAGATGAAAAAACAAGAGCGGCGTTTATGGAGAGGGCTGTTTATGCCGTCAAAAAAATCGGTTACGTCGGGGCCGGCACATTGGAGTTCCTTTATGATAAGACCGGAAATTTTTATTTCATGGAAATGAACGTCCGCCTTCAGGTCGAGCATACCGTCACCGAAATGCTGACCGGAATCGACCTTGTCAAATGGCAGATACGCGTTGCGGCCGGTATGCCTCTCAATTTCCGCCAGAACGATATTATTCTGAACGGGTCTTCAATTGAGTGCAGGATCAACGCTCTTTCCCCGGGAAAGGTCGGCTTCCTGCATATACCCGGCGGACCCAAAGTCCGGTTCGATACCTATCTCACTTCGGGCGTCGCTATTACGCCCTATTATGATTCGCTGCTCGGCAAGCTCATTGTGAACGCGGGAACCCGCGAAGAGGCGCTCAGAAAAATGAAGGCGGCGCTCTGCGAGCTTGTCATTGAAGGCGTCCCTAACAACATAGAGGAACAGCTTGGGATCATTGGCAGCGAGAAATTTATGACCGGCAGATATGATCTGGATTTTTTCAAAAGCGAGGTGTAACGCTTGATCTTTGAACACTTCCTGCGCAAGCCGAAAAACGAGCTTGAAAAGGGCGGCAGACAAACAGTGCCGGTGCCTGCGGACGAAAACGAGCCGTCGGAAACCTGTCCGGACTGCCGGAAGCAGGTCCCGATGAGCCAGATATGGGGAAACCTCAATACCTGCGCCTGCGGACACCATTTTCGCATGAGCGCAAGACAGAGAATCAAAATTATCACGGACAGCGGTTCCTTCGCGGAGACGGACAAGTATATTGTCTCAAACGATCCGCTTGGCTTCCCGGGCTACGGAAATAAGCTCGATATTGCCCGTAACGCCAGCGGCGAGGACGAAGCGGTGATCTGCGGAACCGCCGAGATCGGCGGAGAAGCCTGCTGCCTGTTCGTCATGGAGCCTTCCTTTATGATGGGCAGCATGGGGATCGCCGTCGGCGAAAAGATAACGCGCCTGTTTGAGCTGGCAACATCGAAGCGGCTTCCCATAGTGGGCTATACCGTTTCAGGCGGGGCGCGAATGCAGGAGGGAATCCTTTCGCTTATGCAGATGGCCAAGACCAGCGCGGCTGTCAGGCGGCACAGTGATCAGGGGCTATTTTACCTTGCCGTTCTCACCGACCCGACAACGGGCGGCGTAACGGCGAGCTTTGCCTCCGAAGCGGATGTCATTCTGGCCGAGCCGGGAGCCACAATAGGCTTTGCGGGCGCGAGAGTGATTGAGCAGACGACACGGAAAAAACTGCCGCAGGGCTTCCAGAAATCGGAATTTTTGATGGAGCACGGGTTCATAGACGCGATAGTACCGAGACAGGAGCAGAAGCGGGCCGTTGCGCAGCTGCTTAAACTGTACAGCCAAGGAGCGAAAAATGAGTAAATCGGCAATTGACAGGGTCAGGCTCGCAAGATCGAACGACAGGCCCACCGGCAAGGACTACATAGACCATATTTTCGAGGGCTTTTTTGAGCTTCACGGCGACCGCCGCTTCGGAGACGATCCCGCGGTCATCGGCGGCGTCGCTCTTCTTGACGGTCGGCCCGTAACGGTCGTTGCAATAGAAAAAGGCAGCACCGCAAAGGAGCGCATGGCGCGGAATTTCGGCGCTCCGAATCCCGAGGGCTACCGGAAGGCGCTTCGGCTGATGAAGCAGGCGGAGAAATTTCGCCGGCCCGTCGTATGCTTTATCGACACCTCTGGAGCTTACTGCGGGATAGGCGCGGAGGAACGAGGACAGGGGCAGGCGATAGCGGAAAACCTGACGGAGATGGCGGCCCTTAAAACCCCTGTCATAGCGATACTGATCGGGGAAGGCGGAAGCGGCGGCGCGCTTGCTCTAGCCGTTGCTGACGAGGTCTGGATGCTTGAAAACGCAATCTACTCCGTAATTTCTCCGGAGGGCTGCGCGAGCATCCTCTGGAAGGATTCCGGACGCGCCGCAGAGGCTGCGGAATGCCTCAGACTTACGGCGCAGGACGCGCTTTCCCTGTCTGTTATTGAAAGGATAATTCCGGAAAAGAAGCTCGGTGAAGAAAGCTTTTATCAAGCCTTAAGACAGGAGCTTGTCACTAAGCTGAGGAAGCTTGCAGCATTTTCTATTGGAGAATTGACAGCAAATCGTTACAGGAGGTTTCGTTCCTTTGGGGCCGCGCATCTGACGGAAGCCGAAAAGCCTGAAAAAGACAAGGCCGGACCTGAGGAGGGTATAAAATGAGCATATATAAACAGTTCTGCGAAGAAAGGTTCGATGAAAACGGAAATCTCGTCGATTTTAAAATCAAATATCCGGACGATTTTAACTTCGGTTATGACGTTGTAGACCGTATCGCCGAAACGGAACCCGACAAAACCGCGCTTGTATGGTGCAATACGGAAGGGGAGGAGCGCATCTTCTCTTTCAGTGATATTCAGGCACTCAGCAACAAAGCCGCAAACGTATTCAGGGCGCACGGAATCGAAAAGGGCGACAGAGTCATGGTCATGCTGAAAAGGCACTATGAATACTGGTACACCGTTGTTGCGTTGCACAAGCTCGGCGCAATACTTGTACCGGTCACACATATGCTGACAGAGGATGACATCAAGTACAGAGTCAACAGTGCGGAAATCAAAGCCGCCGTATGCACGCCGGAGGAAGATATACCCCAGAGGATGCTGGAGGTTAAAAAAGCCTGTCCCAGCCTCCGCCTGCTGTGGACAGTCCAAAAATCGGTCAATTCCTTTGAAAATCTTTCGGAGGAAATGGAAAGAGCTTCGGATAAGCTGGAACGCGCACCTACTTCCGCGTCAGACCCGCTGGTTATGTACTTTACCTCGGGAACGACGGGATACCCGAAGGGAGTCATCCACGACCACAGCTATCCGCTGTCCCATATAATTACAGCGAAATACTGGCAGCAGGTTATCGACGGCGGGCTACATTTCACCGTTGCAGAAACGGGATGGGCAAAGACGTCCTGGGGCAAGCTTTATGGCCAGTGGCTTGCGGGCAGCGCGGTGATGGTCTTCGATTTTGATAATTTCGATCCGAAGCAGCTTATGACGGTCATCAACCGCTACGGCGTGACGACCTTCTGCGCGCCTCCGACCGTATACAGGTACCTTGTAAAAAAAGGCATCGTGGATATGCCTAGCCTCAGGCACGCCTCGACGGCCGGCGAAGCGCTGAACCCGGAAGTGTTCAAACGGTTTATGGAACGTACCGGAATCCCTCTTATGGAGGGCTTCGGACAGACGGAATCCGCATTGATACTCGCAAATCTCGCAGGCAGTGTTTCAAAGCCCGGCTCTATGGGCAAACCCTCTCCTATGTACCATGTCGAGCTGCTCAGGGAAGACGGAACTCCCGCCGAAACAAACGAGATCGGCGAAATCGTTATTGTTCCTCCAAAAGACGGAAAGCAGGCAGGAATTTTTACCGGATACCATGAAAATCCCGCACTGTACGAACAGGCGTGGCGAGGAGGTGTATATCACACCGGAGACACCGCATGGAGAGACGAGGACGGCTATTATTGGTTCAACGGACGTATCGACGATGTGATAAAGACCTGCGGCTTCCGCGTAGGGCCTTTTGAAATTGAAAACGTTTTGATGGAGCATCCCGCCGTTCTGGAATGCTCGGTTGTGGGTATTCCCGACCAGCTTCGCGGGCAGGCTATCAAGGCGGTGGTTGTTTTGGCCCCCGGATTTGCGGAATCCGCCTCGCTGCTCAAAGAAATCCGCGAATTTTGCAACGCCAGAGTCGCGGAATATAAATGGATACGCAATATCGAATTCGCATCCGCCCTTCCAAAAACAATTAGCGGAAAAATCCGCAGAGTAGAGCTAAGGGCATAATTACGGATTTATATATCGAAAGCTCCCTGAAGCATTGCTTCGGGGAGCTTTTTGCTTATATTGTCATATTTCGGCCTTTTCAAAGCCGAGAGCTATCCAGCCGTTTTCTTCCTCAGAGCCAGTACAGGCAAAGCCCGCAAGCTCAAATTCGGAGCGCACATCGTCGGCGCGGGCATCGATTATCCCGCTCAATACCAGCTTGCCGCCAGCCTTCAGCCTGCCGGAATAGATGGCCTTCATGGCAATATGCACATCGGAAACGATATTTGCACAGAGAAGATCATATCCGCCGCCGAGAGACTCCTCGAACCCGCGGTCTGCTAGCACATTTCCCCAACGGCCTTCAAAGCGTCCGCCGACGCCATTAAGACGTGCGTTTTCAACTGCGGTACTGACCGCGGTCTTCTCAATATCCACTCCGACCGCCGATTCTGCCCCGAGCAGGAGCGCAGCGATAGAAAGCACACCGCTTCCGCAGCCCATATCAAGAACTCTATCTCCGGCGGACAGATACGCTTCCAGAAGACGAAGGCAGACTCTTGTGGTTTCATCCTCGCCCGTTCCGAAGGATGATCCGGGGTCGATGGTAATCACAATATCGTCTCCGGCCGGGGCATATTCTTCCCATGACGGCCGGAGCACAAATCTCCTGCCCACTCGCAGGGGTTTATGAAATTTTCTCCAGCTGTTTGCCCAGTCTTCCTCATTAACGCTTGAATAACTGAGGCTGAACGAAATTCCTGCCGAAGAAAGCCGTTCGGAAATACGCGAAGCCGCTTCCGAGGGCCGCTCTCCGTCGGGAATATAGACATGTATGGAGACGCGTGTTCTGTCCTTTGATGAAAGCTTCTCGTCAATATAGTCTGCTCTGCCGATCAGCGGCAGTATCCGCTCCATATCCGAATAGTCCTCAATGAATATCCCCAGACTGGTGCTTTGCGCCGCGATTGCTTCGGCGGCGATCGCATTTTTTGCATCGACCTCGAAGATAAGATCGGTCCAGCTTGTACCCATCAAACGCCCCCATGACTCTTTTGAACAGAATCCGATATATGCTCAAGAAGTACTTGCGTAAAACGGCGGAAGGCCGCCTCACCGCTTTCGCCCTGCCCGAATACACCGGCGTGCTCCAAACATTTGACGAACGCGGCGCCGACCTCTTCTCGGAGCACTTTTCCGACGTTCTCCGCAGTCACCTGACGCCTTGACAGGATATCCTCCGCCCAGTCTGCATGGCGGCTTATCTCCGGCGTGCGCAGGTCTCCTCCGGATAACATCGCTTCGCCCAGTATCTGAAGCTCTTTTTTCAGGTGGGGCGGCAGGATCGCAAGGCCCATCACTTCAATCAGCCCGATGTTTTCCTTCTTTATATGATGCAGCTCCTGATGCGGATGGAACAGGCCCAGCGGATGTTCCTGTGTTGTGCGGTTGTTGCGCAAAACGATGTCCATCTCGTAAAGCGCTCCCCGCCTGCGGGCAATCGGCGTAACCGTGTTGTGGGGCGTTCCGTTTGTGTTTGACAAAATACCCGCTTCAGCGTCATCATATCCCCGCCAAGTTTCGAGTATGATATTCGCGACGCGGGCAACTTTTTCACTGTCGGAGCCGCGCAGGCGCAGCGTTGCCATCGGCCATGTCAGTATTCCGCAGCTGACCTCCGCATTGCATGGAAGCGGGAGTTCCTCCGCTATTTCAGCGCGCTCGATCGGGAATATATGCCGTCCGCCCTGAAAATGCTCGTGGGAGAGGATGGAGCCGCCGACGATCGGCAGGTCGGCGTTTGAACCGACGAAGTAGTGAGGGAATTTATCCAGAAAATCAAAGAGCTTGCGGAAGCAGGCAGCGTCGATCGCCATCGGCGTGTGGATGTCGTTCAAAACGATGCAGTGCTCGTTGTAATATACATAGGGCGAATATTGAAGCCCCCACGGTTCGCCGAGGATATCGACAGGGACGATCCTAAGGTTTTGCCTTGCCGGATGGTCTGTCCTGCCCGCATAGCCCTCGTTTTCACGGCAGAGCTGACAGGCAGGGTAACCGGTTTTCTGCGAGCGCAGAGCTGCGGCGATATCCATTGGGTCTTTTTCGGGTTTTGCCAGATTGATGGTTATTTCGATTTCTCCGTATCTGCTCGGGTAAGTCCACTTCATATCTTTTTTCAGGCGGTATTCCCGAATGTAGTTGCAGTCCATGCACAGCCTATAAAACCAGTCGGTAGCGTCTTTCGGATTTTTCTTATAAATCGCCGCAAAGCTCCGCGAGACTTCCGAGGGGCGCGGCGTAACAACGCCCATAACAGCCGTATCGAGCAGATCACGGTTTACAATCGTGTTTGGTATAACCCCCCGTCCAACGGCATCGTCAAGCAGGATTTCGAGCAGCCTTTCAAGCGGCAGAGCCGCCGCAGCAGCGGAAGTCTCCAGACTGTCCAGCCGCAGCACGCGCAGTATGCCGTTGGCTGCCCATGTTTTGTCTGCCGGCTCCAGAAGACCCTTGCCGGCAGCATATTCAACAAGGCCGAGAACGGCCGAGGACACGCTTATATCACTCATTATATTTCTCCATTGAAAATAGTTCCTATACTCCTATTTCGACTGCGCCTGCGTCCCGTATCCGGAGGAAGCGGCAGCTTCCTGCACCGGTCAGAAATTCCATATCCGCCCTGAAACTCTGCGATAATTCGACCGGCACGAAGGCCTGAATCGTACCGCCGAAGCCGCCGCCGTGTATACGGCAGGCGCCGGCATCCCCAAGCAGCCGCTCGCACCACGCAAGAGCAAGGGCCGCGGACTGATCCTGCAAGGATAAATGCGGATAAATATTCTGCAGAAGCATCCAGCTTGACCGCCCGCTTTCGCGGACGAGCTTCAGAAAGCTCTTGAAATCTCCGTGTTTGAGCGCGTCAAGCTCGGAAAGAACCCGTTCGTTCTCACTGAAAAAATGCATTGCCCGCAGCAGGGCGCGGTCGGACGAATGCGTTCTGAGAGCGGGCAGCTCGGCATAAAACAGTCCCGGATCCACCTCGCGGAGCCTGTCTGCATTTAAAAGCTTGGCGATGCCAGTCATTTCCGCCGGGATGGCGGCGTATTCATCCCCAAGATGGTCGTGCTTTGCCCCTGTATCGATTATACAGAGCAGGTATCCGAATTCAGAAAAGTCAACGGGCAGACGCTCTATACACGGAGCTTGCGGATCCTTGAAGTCGATTTCAATGATCCCCCCGACGGCCGATGCCATTTGATCCATCAGGCCGCAAGGCTTGCCGAAATGCGTGTTTTCAGCATACTGTCCTGCCCGCGCCAGAACCTCCGGCGGGATTTTTCCGCCGAAAAACAGTCCGTTCATTACAGTCGCAATCAGAACCTCGAAGGCCGCCGAGCTTGAGAGGCCTGAACCGACAGGGACGTGACCCGATATGAACGCGTCAAATCCGCCCGCAGCTCCGAAGCCCTGTTTTGAGAAATATTCGGCTACGCCGCGCACGAGAGCGGCGGGCGTTCCGGTTTCGCCGTCACGTGGGGAAAGATCGCCGAGGTCTACCTCTGCGCAGCCGTGCGCCTCGGAAGAAATGCGTATAATATTTTCGTCGTTTGGCAACGCGGCGGCCACATTGTCAAGGGCGACCGCCGCGGCGATCACGCGCCCGTGCTGATGGTCCGTATGGTTGCCGCCCAGCTCGGTTCTCCCGGGGGCGCTGAAAAGACGGGGCTTTTTTTTGCCGTAAACACTGGCAAAGCCGTCGGCTGCCGGAGCAAGCCGTTTATCAATCTCTCCGGCGTTCATTCCGGGATAGAGCCTGTCAAGCCCGGTACGGGGTACGATGTTTTTGTAATTTTCCATATTCTACTCCACATTAACCTTCTGCCTGTCATCACACAACATGCAAACTGTTTGGCAGGGACGCAGCTCGATTTTTTCCTTATCCGTCACAATGCGGTTTTCCTTTTGCACAAAACCGGCAGAAGGAGCCGACGCAGAGACTTTGGCCGAAGTCAAATTGCTTATCAGACAGAAGGTCTTTTCTCCTGCGGAGTAACGGATGGTGACGACGTCGTTTTTTTCGACACTGATGACTGTTATGTCCTTCCTGGCAAGCAGCGACTTCAGAAGCTCCATCTGGCTGTCCGTGTATTCGTTTATATTGTCAGAGGTGAAAACAAGCCCGCCCAGAACGCTGTTTATCATAAACAGGGTATATTTCTGATCCTCCGTCAGCCTGTTGCCGCTGTTTCGCAGAATAAAGACGTCAGGATCGTTGTAGAATGCCCGTCCGTTCAGCCTGTGCCTGCCAACGGTGCTTGTCAGCGCATTGAAGGTGGAGACTCGCTCCCTGTAATGCAGCGCCGAGAGAAATTTATCCTCCCACATCAGAGCAACGTCGCTGCTTACACGGCAGTAATCGAAAAGACCGAAGGCGCTGCCCAGCGGAGCTCCGCAGCCGAGAATGATCTTGTCGCCCGAAATCTCGCGCAGGAATTCGAAGAATTCGCGCATGACCTGACCGCGGGTCTTGTCCGTACGCTTCGGGAGCGAGGCGGCGTATAGAAAATCGAGCTTCACCATGTCGTAATTCCATTTGTTCAGAACGGTATCGAATACCTCGCGCAGATAGGCGCGCACCTCGGGATTGTAAAAATCGAGCGCGTAAAAAACTCCGCTCCATCCGGGGTTAAAGCCCGCCTTAGCGGCTACCCAGTCAGGGTGCTCCTTATATATCCTCGATTTTTTTTCGCAGACGATCGGCGCGAGCCACAAACCCGCCTTGTAACCGGCCTTATGTATTTCATCAGCAAGATAAGCCATTCCCTGCGGAAACTTCTTGTTTATACGGAGCCAGTCGCCGACCGCGTCCTGAAATCCGTCGTCAATCTGGAAAAAATCGATCGGCAGCTTTCGGGAGCTGAAAGCGGCAAGATTTTCGAGCACGTCCTTCTGTGTCACGCCGGTATAGTAATTATACCAGCTCGTCCAGCCGGTGCAGGGCGAGACTTTCGGTTTCGGAACGCCG
>JAJUHD010000025.1 GCA_029268085.1 Bacillota bacterium
CAAGCTTTCCGGCAGAGGGAAAAAGACTCCTTTCTGCATAAACGAAAGCTGCCCGAATTTTCTGCCCGAGGACAAACGCGGCTACAAGAAAAAAGCCGCTCCCGAAGGCGACGAAAGCAAAGCCGACGAGGCTATGACCGAAAAAAAATCTCCCGCAAAGACAGCGGCAAAAAAAGCCGACGCGCCGGAGAAGATTACGAAAAAGACCGCCGAAAAGACGGCGTCCAAGAAAGTATCGGCAAAGACAAAGGCAAAGTAAGCCTTTGTGCTTACAAATTACGCGGAGGATCAAAGATTGGACACGGTAACTGTAATAGGAGCAGGGCTTGCCGGCTGCGAAGCGGCATGGCAGCTTGCCGAAAGGGGCATATCTGTACGTCTTATTGAGATGAAACCGCGGAAAATGACGCCTGCCCATTCTTCGGGAAAATTTGCCGAGCTCGTGTGTTCGAATTCTCTCCGCAGCGATGAACTGACGAATGCGGTCGGGCTCCTGAAGGAGGAACTGCGTCGTCTCGGTTCTCTTATAATGGAGTGCGCCGACGCGACAAGGGTAGCGGCGGGAGGCGCGCTGGCTGTCGACCGCGAAAGCTTTTCTTCGATGATAACAGCCAAAATTATGAACCATCCGAACATTAAGAATGTATCAGAGGAGGCTGTCACTATCCCCGACGGCGAGGTAATAATCGCGACTGGGCCTCTGACGAGCGACGCGATGGCTAAAAGGATCGCTGAAAAATGTCCGGGTATAGGCTTTCTGAATTTCTATGACGCTGCAGCCCCTATTGTGACGCTCGAGAGCGTCGATATGGATAACGCGTTCTTTGCCTCGCGCTACGATAAAGGCACGGCAGATTATGTAAACTGCCCTATGACGAAGGAAGAATACCTCGCTTTTTGGAAGGAGCTTTGCGAAGCCAAGCAGGCGCCTGTACACGGCTTTGACGATGCGGGAGTCTTCGAGGGCTGCATGCCCGTAGAGGTCATGGCAAGAAGAGGCGAGGAAACCCTGCGCTTTGGACCCTTGAAGCCTGTCGGTCTTGTAGACCCGCGCACAGGCAGGGAGAACTACGCGGTTGTCCAGCTCCGGCGCGATAACGCTGTGGGTACGATATATAACATTGTCGGCTTTCAAACGCACCTTACGTTTCCGGAGCAGAGGCGTGTATTTTCTATGATACCTGCACTGAAAAACGCTGAATTCGTCCGATACGGAGTCATGCACCGAAATACGTATCTGAATTCCCCGAAGCTTCTGGACAGATACTACAGGCTAAAATCGGAGCCTCGTATCAGCTTCGCGGGGCAGATAACGGGCGTTGAGGGCTATGTGGAATCGACTGCGTCCGGTATGTGCGCGGGGCTTGAGACAGCAGCCCGTCTTCGCGGAGAAGCGCCGCTTAATTTTCCGAGGGAGACGGCGATCGGTGCGCTGGCGCTTTATATTTCGGATGCTTCAGTGGGCAATTTCCAGCCCATGAATATCAATTTCGGCATAATAGAACCACTGGGAAAAAAGATTAGAGGTAAGCGGAATAAAAATGCCGCAATTTCGGAGCGCTCACTTGAGATAATTCAAAAGTATTCCGCGGGAGGCAGATACAAATGAGAATAATTATAGATGCCATGGGAGGGGACAACGCTCCTGAAGAGATTGTAAAAGGAGCGGTCGAAGCCGTCCGTGAGTTCGGCGTATCGATAACGCTTGTGGGAAGGGAGGATGACGTCAGAGCCTGCCTTAAAAATAATGACGCTGAGGGTCTTAACGATAAAATCAGAGTAGTTCACGCTTCGGAAATTGTCAGCATGGAGGACGATCCGACGACGGTTCTCCGCGCAAAGAAGGATTCCTCAATGGCCGTTGCGCTGAAGCTCCTTAAGGACGGCGAAGGCGACGCCTGTATTTCCGCAGGCAGCACAGGAGCGCTTCTGACAGGCGCGACACTGATCGTCAAGAGAGTGAACGGCATAAGAAGAGCTGCTCTCGCACCCGTTCTTCCGAACGGCGGCAGAGGAGTTATGCTTATCGACTGCGGCGCGAATGTAGACTGCACGCCTGAATATCTTCTGCAATTCGCGTTTATGGGCTCGTTTTATTCCAAAAATATCCTCGGATGCGAGAACCCGCGTGTTGGGCTCCTGAATGTTGGAACGGAGGACACCAAGGGGGGGACGCTTCAAAACGAAACTTTCGAAGTGCTGAAAAAAGCGGCAGAGACAGGACATATCAATTTCATCGGAAATGTCGAGGCAAAGCAAGTTCTTTTTAACACCGTTGATGTCGTTGTGACAGACGGCTTTGCAGGCAATGTGATGCTTAAGACTATCGAGGGCACGGCAAAGTTCATAATGGGCAATATCAAGGACATCCTGATGGCGAACAGGCGTTCCAAGGTCGCGGCTCTTATAATCAAGAAGCATCTTGAAGATTTTAAAAAGAAGGTCGACCCATCTGAAGTCGGCGGCACTGCGCTGCTGGGGATTTCAAAGCCGGTTATTAAAGCGCACGGTTCTTCAGACGCAAGAGCTCTCAAAAACGCCGTTCTGCAGGCGATCAACTGCGTGAATACGGATTTCGCAAGCGAAATCGCTAAAAATATTGAGCTTATGACGATCAGTAAGACGGAATAGTCTTGACAAGTATATACTTTATGAATATTATCAATTTTAGCAATATAGTTGGAGATGTATAATATGGTATTTGAAAAAATTCAGAGACTTATCTGCGAGCAGTTTGTGGTCGATCCGGAAGCCGTTACAATGGAAACAGCCTTTGTGGATGATCTCGGGGCAGACTCGCTTGACGTTGTCGAACTTACCATGGCGCTCGAAGAAGAATTCTCTCTGCCCGAGGTTTCGGACGAGGAACTCAAAAAGATCGTTACGGTCGGAGACCTTGTCGAATACGTCAGCCGCTACGTGCAGGACTGATATCAGAGGGTATCTGAGCGGGAAAGGGGGCGCCCTAATGGATGAACTAGAAGCAAAACTTGAATACCGTTTTCACAACAGGGCGCTCCTGCTCACGGCTTTAAGCCACAGCTCCTTCGCTAACGAAAACAAAAGCGCGGGATTTATGAGCAACGAGCGTCTGGAATTTTTGGGTGATTCCGTTCTCGGGCAGGTGGTGTCGAGCCACCTGTATTTGTCATATCCCAAAATGCCAGAGGGGCAGATGACGCGCCTGCGCGCGGAGCTGGTATGTGAGCAAAGCCTTTTCGAGGTTGCAAAGCAGCTTGAGCTGGGCAGATACATCAGACTCGGCAGGGGCGAGGAGCATACCGGCGGCAGAGAACGCGGATCCATTCTTGCCGACGCCGTGGAAGCGCTTATTGCCGCGATGTATCTTGACGGCGGCATGGCGGTAGCAAAGAGCTTCATCGACAGATACATTCTTTCCAATCTGTCTTCTATGGAGACTCACCCCATGAGCGATTATAAGACTGCGCTTCAGGAATATGTACAGCGTAAATCAGGACAGATCCTGACCTATGAGCTTTTGTCCGAATCGGGACCGGATCATAAGAAGAGCTTTACGATGCAGGTAAGCCTGAACGGCAGGCCTATCGGCTCGGGCAGCGGACACACAAAAAAGGAAGCGGAGCAGTATGCCGCGAAGAACGGACTTGAGGAGATTTCAAAATGATTGCTAAACGGAACATCATACCTGTATTTGTTCCGCATCTCGGCTGTCCGAACAACTGCGTTTTCTGCAATCAGCGCAGGATTTCGGGAGAAAGCGTTCCCGCGACCGCTGAATCAGTACAAAAGGCGGTACTGGAAGGTATCGCGAAGATACCGGAGAATTCAAATATTCAGCTGGCGTTTTACGGCGGCAGTTTCACGGCAATACCGGTCGAAAAGCAGAATGAGCTTTTAGATGCGGCTTTGCCGTTTTTGCGTGATGGAAAGATTTCCTCGCTGCGCCTTTCCACGCGCCCCGACGCGATAGATGAGGAAACGCTTGGCCGCCTGAAAACCTGCGGCGTCCGCACGATCGAGCTCGGAGCGCAATCCATGTGCGACGAGGTGCTGAAGCTGTCGGGCAGGGGACATACGGCGGAGCAAACCAAAAGAGCTGCCTGCCTGATCAAGGAATACGGCTTTGAACTGATACTTCAGATGATGACAGGGCTTCCCGGGGATACAAAGGAACGAACATTAGAAACCGCGAGAAGCCTTATCGCTCTGCACCCGGACGGTGTGCGCATCTATCCGGCCGTGATTATCGAGAACACGCCGCTCTGTGATATGTGGCACGCGCATTCTTACAAAGAGCACACGGTCGAAGAAGCTGTTGACTACTGCGCCGCTGTGCTGCCGCTCTTTGAACAAGCCGAGATACCTGTCATACGTCTGGGACTGAACCCGACAGAGGATCTTTCGGGAGGCGCGGCAGTTGCGGGAGCATACCATCCCGCGCTCGGCGAGCTCGTGAGATCACGGCTGCTTCTGGACAGAGCAAGGATGCTTTTATCTAAGAATTTCCACGGAGAAAATGTTGTTCTTTATGTAAATCCGTCGGATGTTTCTGCAATGATAGGGCAAAAAAGATCAAATATCGATACGCTTCGCAAGGAGTTTGAATTGAAGAGCCTCAAAGTGTCTGCTGCGGACGTACGAAAAGGTTCCGTAACTTTGTTTTAAATTTACCTGATTTATTGCAAAATCAGTAAATTTATAATATAATCAACAGATATATTATCATGTTTTTATCTTCCCGGCAAACAAAAACCCGAGGTGAACTATGTACCTAAAAGCGCTCGAAATACAGGGCTTCAAGTCCTTTCCCGATAAAACCCGACTGACCTTTGAAAAAGACATAACGGCAATTGTCGGCCCCAACGGGAGCGGAAAATCAAACATTTCGGACGCGATACTCTGGGTACTTGGCGAACAGCGTACGAAAACGCTCCGCGGCGGCAAAATGGAGGACGTCATCTTCGGCGGCACGGAAAAGCGCCCCAAGATGGGCTTTGCACAGGTTTCGCTGGTGCTTGACAACACTCAGCGTATTTTTGACACCGACAGCACGGAGGTTATGATAACCCGCCGTTATTATAGAAGCGGCGAAAGCGAATACTACATAAACCGCGAGGCCGTCCGTCTCAAGGACATCAGTGAACTGCTGATGGATACGGGACTCGGACGAGACGGATATTCCATCATAGGTCAGGGTAAAATCTCCGAAGTCGTATCCTCAAAGAGCATCGACAGGCGCGAGCTTTTTGAGGAGGCCGCAGGTATCTCGCGCTACCGCTACCGCAAAGACGAAAGCGAACGCAAGCTCATGCATACGGATGAAAACCTTGTCCGCATCAACGACAAAATTGACGAGCTGAAGATTTCGCTCGATCCGCTGAAGGAGCAGGCCGAGACTGCTAAGAAATACCTTCTTCTGCGCGACGAGCTCCGTGGACTCGAGGTATCCGTCTGGATGGAAACTCTGGACAGACTCCATGAGCGCGCAAAGACGATCTCGGAAGACTGGGAAAAGGCAAAATCGGCCCTTGAAAAGGCACATATCGAGCTGGACGAGCTTTACGCAGCCTCTGAAAACTATTCGGAGAAAATGCGTGAAAAGGATCTTGAAGCGGAGAAAAGCCGTGCGGATCTTGCCAGAGCGGAGACGGCATGCGCCGAATGCGAAAGCGAGCTGGCAGTTCTGGAAAACAGCCTAAAGCATCACGCGGAGCGCGCATCCCAGCTTCAGTCGGAGATCGACGAGCAGGGCGCAAGGGCAAAGACGCTGGAGGGCCAGATCGCCCAAAGATACGAACGTATCAGCGAGATTAAAAACGAGCTTGACAGACTTGATATTCAATCCGGTGAACTGACCGACATTATAAGCAGAAATTCCGAGAACGGAGACGATACGAAATCGGAGATTTCCCGGCTTATTGCCGAAAAGAGTGAAAAACAGGCTGCTCTGGCGCACTCGAATGCCGTCCTGTCAATGCTTACGGATGCGAAAAGGATGCTTTCCGAGGCGGATGACAAGCGCAGACAGGATAACGATGAAGCTCTCAAACGTCGTGAAGAACTGAAACTGCATTTTGAAAAGGCATCCGGAGCACAGAAGGAAGCAAAGGAAAAGGCTGACGAGCTTAAAAACATAATTGATGGTTACTCGATGCGCATGGAAGGGCGAGAAAGCAAGGTCAAGGCACTCGAGGAAAGGCAAACGAAGCTCACGATAGACCTTAATTCCGCTCGTTCGCGAATTGCGATGCTCACTGAGATGGAGAAGGAATACGAGGGTTATTCTCTCGCTGTCAAGACCGTTATGCGCGAGCATGAGCGCGGAACGCTGAAGGGCGTTTACGGACCGGTGGCAAACCTTGTGAAAACAGACGACCGATATGCGCTTGCAGTTGAGACAGCCCTCGGCGCTTCGATGCAGAGCATAGTCGTCGATACTCAGGATCAGGGCAAATCCGCGATCGAAATGCTAAAAAGGCGCGACGCTGGCAGAGCAACCTTTCTGCCGGTCGATACGATCAAGGGCATGGAACTGAAGCGCCGTCCGGAAAACGAGAGCGGCTACTTGGGGACTGCTTTTGAGCTGGTACGATTTGACCCGAAGTTTACGGGCATTTTTTCAAATCTGCTGTCAAGGACCGTCGTCGCGGAGACTTTGAGCGACGCTGTTGCTATGTCAAAGCGAAATGACAATCAGATCCGCATTGTTACGCTTGACGGACAGATGATAAACGCGGGCGGCTCGATGACAGGTGGAAGCGCAGCGAAGAATTCGGGCATACTTTCTCGTGCTAACGAGCTGAAAGCGCTCCGCGCCAAAGCAGAGGAACTGGATGCGCAGGCGCGCGAATGCTCGTCTAGGCTCGCTGAAGCTGCGCGAGAGCTGAATTCCGCGAAATACGAGCTCCAGACAGCGGAATTTGAGTTTAAAGAGGCTCTAGAAACGCTCCATACCTGCGAGAGCGAAAGAGCACAGGTGCAATTCCTGCTCGGCGAAGCGGACAGGGCGATTGAAGCCCTCGATAGCGACGAAAAGCTCTCCGCCCTGCGTAGCGAGGAAAATGCAAAACGTATCGAAAGTACAAAAACGGATATTGAACTCCTTAATGCGGATATAGCGGAGCTTGAGCAAAAATTGACCGAGCTTTCCGCAAGAAGCGAGGAATACGAGAAGCAGGCGAGAGAGCTCGGCGAAAAGCTCTCATCGATTTCGGAAAAGCGCTCGTCGCTGGTTTCGGAATACGATACGACGCTCATTGCTATAAAACAGCTTGAAGAACTTCTTGCCGACCTTACGGGCGATGGCGAAACGCGCAGACTTGCGATCGACGCTCTCAGTGCCGAGCGCGACGAGCTTGAAAAGAAAAAACAGGAAATTACGGACAGACTGGCGCACAACCGCCTGACGGCTGACGGTATAAGAAACGACATCACAAAGATAAACGCCCAGAAGCTTGAGCTTGAGGGCAAGCGTACGCAGTCTGAGAAAAAAGCCCAGGATGTGAACCGCGAGCTTCTTGACATGGAGCGCCTTTGCGGAAGCATAGAACAGAAAAAACTTGCATCCGAGATGGAGGAAAAGCAGATCATCGATAAGCTCTGGGACAGCTATGAGCTTTCTCGCACTGCGGCGCAGAGCATCCGCGAGCCGGTTCCGAACATGGCGGAGGCAACAAAAAGGATTAACTCCCTGAAACGCGAAATCGGAAGCCTCGGCAACCCGAACATCGGCGCGATTGAGGAATACGAACGCATTTCCGAGCGTTATAATTTCCTCGCCGAACAGCGCGATGACGTCGAGAAGGCAAAGCGCGAGCTGGAAAAGATCATAGCCGACATTACCCGGGAAATGCAGGAGATATTCCAGCGCGAGTTCAAAATCATTGACGAGAGCTTCCGCACGACCTTCCTCGAGCTTTTCGGCGGCGGACGCGCGGCGCTTGTTCTTGAGGACGAGAACGATATCCTGAACTGCGGCATAGAAATCAAGGTCCAGCCCCCCGGAAAGGCTTTAAGCACGCTGAGCCTCCTCTCAGGCGGAGAAATGGCGTTTGTGGCAATCGCCTTGTATTTTGCGATAATAAAGGTGCGCCCGACTCCGTTCTGCATCATGGACGAGATCGAGGCGGCGCTGGATGAGGCGAATGTCGACCGCTTTGCGCACTATCTGCGCAGCATGACGAACAGGACGCAGTTTATAGTCATCACCCACCGCCGCGGAACGATGGAGGAGGCCGACATGCTTTACGGTGTTACTATGCAGGAAAAGGGCGTTACACAGGTCATCTCCGTCGATTTGGAAGAAGCGGAAAAGGCAATTTCAAAGTAATTATATAAAAGGGGAAGTCCCGGGGCATTTCGGGACAAAATGCAGATACTATGGGTTTTTTTGAAAAAATCAAGCAGGGGCTCGCTAGAACGAAGAAAAACATGTCCATTCAGATGAACAACATGTTTTCAAGCTTCACAGGAGAAAACGAGGAATTTTATGACGAGCTTGAGGAAGCGCTCATCATGGCCGATGCCGGAGTTGATACCTCGGCCGGTGCGGTCGAAAAGCTCCGCAAGCTTGTAAAGGAGCGCGGAATACGCGGCGGCGATGGTGTCAAAAGTGCTTTTTCAGAAGTCCTTACAGGCATTCTCGAGGTCGGGGACAGGGAGCTTAAGCTCGGCACGAAGCCGTCCGTCATACTTATGGTCGGAGTCAACGGCGTCGGCAAGACGACGACGATCGGAAAGCTCGCGGCAAAGCTTAAGGATTCGGGCAAAAAGGTGCTGCTGGTCGCCGGGGATACCTTCCGGGCTGCGGCCGCGGAGCAGCTCACAGTCTGGGCTGAACGCGCGGGAGCCTCGATAGTCCGTCACGAGGAAGGCTCGGATCCTGCTTCCGTCGTATTCGACGGCATTTCGGCCGCCAAGGCAAGAGGTTCAGACGTTATTATCATTGACACTGCGGGCAGGCTCCACAACAAACAGAACCTGATGAACGAGCTGAATAAGATTACGCGCATAATTAACCGCGAGCTGCCGGATGCCGATAAGGAAACGCTCCTTGTTCTTGATGCTACTACTGGCCAGAACGGGCTCATTCAAGCAAAGCAGTTCAAGGAAACAGCTGATATTTCGGGCATTGTCCTTACAAAGCTGGACGGTACGGCAAAGGGCGGAATCGTATTTGCCATAGCGGATGAGCTCAAGCTCCCCGTGAAATATGTAGGGGTCGGCGAAAGTGCGGACGACCTTATGCCATTTGAGCCAAAGGGCTTTGTGGAGGCGCTTTTGCAGCAATGAGATATATTTTAGCCAGCAACAACAAGGGCAAACTGAAGGAAATGAAGGCCATACTCGCCTCTCTCGGCGCTGATATAATATCGCAGAGCGAGGCGGGGCTTGAGCTTGAAGCCGATGAAACGGGCAAGACCTTCGAGGAAAATGCTATCATAAAAGCCAGAGCAGCCTGTGAGGCGCTTCATGAGCCCGCCATTGCGGATGACTCGGGACTTGCTGTCGAAGCTCTTGGCGGAGCTCCGGGCGTTTATTCGGCACGCTACGGCGGATGTACGACAGACGAGGAGCGGGTGAACCTTCTTCTTAAAAATCTTGAAGGCGTAAAGAACAGGAAAGCAAAATTTGTTTCCTGCATTGCCTGCGTATTCCCGAACGGCGATGCAATAACCGCCAGAGGAGAGTGCGAAGGCACGATAACTTTTTTACCGAGAGGCGAGGGCGGCTTCGGCTATGACCCTGTTTTTGAGCTTGCAGGAACAGAAAAAACGATGGCGGAGATCTCTCCGGAAGAAAAAAATGCCGTTTCGCATAGAGGCAGAGCACTGAGAATATTTGAAATGAAACTGAGGGAATACAATGCTGACAAGTAAGCAGCGCGCTTATCTGAGGGGACTTGCCGCGAAGGAGGATACGATCATCCATGTCGGAAAGGGCGACCTCACCGAAAACATCATAATCCAGACGAAGGACGCTCTCAAGGCCCGCGAGCTAGTCAAGGGCAAGGTCCTTGAGAACTCGATGCTGACCCCGCGCGAGGTATGTGACCGCCTTTGCATGGAATGCAGGGCGGAGGCCGTGCAGGTCATAGGCAGCAAATTCGTTCTGTACAAAAGAAACGAAGTAAATCCGGGTATAGTGCTTCCAAAGAAAGAAAAGAAAAAGTAAAGCACGAAGGAGGCGGTGAAATGCGGATTGCTGTTTACGGGGGAAGTTTCAACCCTCCGCATGACGGGCATGTTGAAGCCGCGAAGATTGCGGTTAAAGAGCTTCAGGCCGACAGACTTATAATAATTCCTGCTGCCAGACCGCCTCATAAGGAACAGGCGGAAGGCTCCCCGTCTGCCCCTGAGAGACTGGAGCTCGCGCGGCTCGCCTTCGGCCCTCTTGCGAACGCCGAGGTTTCGGACATTGAGATTCAAAGGGGAGGTATTTCATACACCGTAGATACGCTTGAGGAGCTTAAACGTATTTATCCTGACGATGAATTAGTCCTTTTAATCGGTACGGATATGCTTATGAGCTTTGAGAGCTGGAAAAATTACAGGCGTATTTTCGAGCTTTCTTCACTGGCCGCTTTTCCTCGAAAGCATGACGAGGTTACGGAGATACGTAAGCTAAGAAGCTATTTTGCGGAAAAATACGGCGCGACTATCTATGAGATCGGACTTATACCGACAGAAGTGACATCGACAGATCTGAGGTCAATGTTCAGGAACCGGGATGGAAACAATTTGCTTCCCCGCGGCGTCTATAGTGAGATAATCAGAAACCGCTGGTACGGAGCTCAGCCAAACTTGGAATGGCTTCGGGAAAACTCCTTTATATATCTTGATGAAAAGCGCATCCCGCATGTCAAGGGCTGCGAACAGGAAGCCGTGCGCCTCGCGGAAAGATGGGGCGCCGACAGAGGTCTCGCCGCGGAAGCGGGCATACTTCATGACATAACAAAAAAACTAAACGGCCCGGAGCAGTTGATATTGTGTGAAGAATATGGTATTATCACGGATGTTGATGAAAAAAGGAACTCCAAGCTGCTCCATTCAAAGACGGGCGCCGCTTTCGCCCGTGATAAATTCGGAATATGCGACGAGGTCTATTCTGCAATCTGGTGGCACACAACAGGCCGCGAGAATATGACCCTGCTCGAAAAGATAATCTATATAGCCGATTACATTGAACCTACGCGTGTTTTCGAAGGCGTGGACGAGCTTCGCCGTCTTGCCTATGACGACATTGATTCGGCTTTGATAAAGGGATTACAAATGAGTATTGAGGAGCTTGAACGCAGGGATTATGTACCTCATATGAATTCCGTTAATGCTCTGAATTGGCTCATGGAACATAAAAAGGATAAAAAGCCGCAGGGCGGAGAATGATTTTCCGCGCGGGAAATTGCGGTGTTTCGAAAGGAATGGTAACCAAAATGAAGGTTTTTGGCGGAAATGGGCGAAGAGAGAACAATTCAGGCCGTGAAGTCAGAGCTCACAGAGCGGGCGGCGCAGGCGGAAATTATATAGATAACTACGATAGAGGTTATAATAACGCAGAAGCTCCAGTAAGAAGAACAGCCCAGCCCCGGAAACCGAGAAAGAAGGGCAGAGGCTGGCTGATAGCACTTTTGGTAATAGCAATCATCGCGGCATGTGTTTTCATCTACTGGAAAGTAACGACAAGACCTCCTGAAACGGTGGACATCCCGGCTGACGCTGAAGCTACACCGCAGCTTACCGATAGTCCAAATAGAGTGATAGGACGCTACTATACAGTACTGGTGGTAGGTGTTGATCAACTTGGAGCTAATACTGATACTATTATGGTTGCCCGTTACGACGCGGTGGAACACAAGGTTAACGTCATATCTATCCCGCGTGATACATTGGTAAACGTCCCTGATCCCGTCAAAAAAATCAACGCCGTATATAGTTATGCCACAAGCGATGACGAAGATGGTATCGATGCGCTTATGGATGAAGTCGAAGGTATCTGCGGATTTCGTCCGGATAATTATGTTTTTATTGATACCAATGTGTTTATTCAAGCCATAGACGCGCTTGGCGGGGTATACTTTGATGTCCCCATTGACATGAACTACGACGATTATGCAGACAATGACAACGATGGGGTCTGCGAATATGTGTTCACGATCCACGTTCAGAAGGGTTATCAGCTTCTAAACGGCGAAAATGCGCTTGGTGTATTTCGTTTCCGTCAGAACAACAACGGAACAGGTTATGCTATGGGAGACATTCAACGTCTCGAAACTCAGCACGGACTTATCAAGGCTGTTGCTCAGCAGGCGCTTCAGCTTAAAAATGCTGCAAAGCTAATAGAGATAGCTCAGCTGGTTTTCGATAATGCCCAAACAAATCTGACCATCGGCAATATGCAGTGGTATGCGCAGGAATTCCTTAAAATGTCCATGGACGATATCAATATTTCAACCATGCCTACGACCGGCGCATGGATAAACGGTTTGTCTTATGTTACAATTAATGTGGATGACTGGATAAACATTGTAAATACACAGCTCAATCCGTTCAAGAATCCGATAGAAGCCGATGACTGCCGAATAGTCCGCCAGAAAAATCCTGAACCAACCGAAAAATCTTATACGCCGGGCAATTATTACACAACCAGCGGAGAAGAGGTTTACACAAACTTTTACAAGAACTACTAAATAGTCAGAAAGGATTATACCTGTATGATGACATCTCAGCAGATGGCTGAAAAAATCGTTGAAGTCCTAGCAAGCAAGATCGGACGCGACATCAAGCTTATAAAAATCGACGCGATTTCCGTTTTAGCGGATTATTTCGTGATATGCACCGCAGGCTCCACGACACAGATAAAGACCCTCTGTGACGAAGTCGAGAAGGTCATGGAGGAAAACGGAGAGAGGATACTCCACCGCGAGGGCTACCGCGCGGGTGGCTGGGTGCTTCTGGATTTCGGCTGCGTAATCGTTCATGTTTTCATGGAGGAGGCACGCCAGTTCTATGGTCTTGAGCGCCTCTGGGCAGATGCGACGGAGATCGACATTTCGCACCTCATCGGTGAGAGATAACAAATAAAGGGGGCGCTGAGAAAAGCGCCCTTTCTGAATAGAGGGTTGACATTAACAATGAAGTACGATTTTACGGCTATTGAGAAGAAATGGCAGAAAAAATGGCTTAATGAAAAGGTTTATGCCGCCGTTAACGGCAGCGAAAAGCCGAAGTTCTATGGACTTATCGAATTCCCCTATCCTTCGGGGCAGGGTCTGCACGTTGGGCATCCCCGCCCGTATACAGCGCTTGATATTATCGCGAGAAAGCGCAGGATGGAGGGCTATAATGTCCTTTTCCCGATCGGATATGACGCATTCGGCCTCCCTACCGAGAACTATGCGATAAAGAACCATATGCATCCCAGCGATGTCACAAAGACAAACATCAAGCGCTTTACCGAGCAGCTTCAAATGCTGGGCTTCAGCTTCGACTGGGACAGATGCGTCGATACCACTGACCCCGAATACTATAAGTGGACCCAGTGGATATTCCTCCAGATGTTCAAAAAAGGCCTTGCATATAAGACGAGCATGCCCGTTAACTGGTGTACATCCTGTAAGTGCGTCCTTGCAAACGAAGAGGTTGTCAACGGAGTCTGCGAGCGCTGCGGAGCAGAGGTCGTCCGCAAGGAAAAAAGCCAGTGGATGCTTAAGATAACGGAATATGCCCAGCGCCTTATCGACGATCTTGACGAGGTAGATTACATTGAGCGTGTGAAGATACAGCAGCGTAATTGGATCGGCCGCTCCACCGGCGCGGAGGTCAGCTTCGGCACGACTGCGGGCGATAAAATGATTGTTTTTACTACTCGTCCTGATACGCTTTTCGGCGTGACCTACATGGTAATGGCTCCCGAGCACGCGCTCGTCGAAAAGTGGGCGGATAAGCTCACAAATCTTCCCGCCGTCCGCGAATATCAGGCGGCTGCCGCCAGAAAGTCCGATTTTGAACGCACCGAGCTTGCAAAGGACAAGACGGGCGTCCGCCTTGAGGGTGTTAGTGCGATAAACCCCGTTACGGGTGACGAGATACCGATCTTCATTTCCGACTATGTCCTTTCAACTTACGGTACCGGCGCCATAATGGCGGTCCCCGGGCACGACTCGCGCGACTGGGAGTTCGCAAAGCAGTTCGGCCTTCCCATCATCGAGGTCGTTAAGGGCGGCGATGTCGAAAAAGAGGCGTTTACAGACTGCGAGACAGGCGTTATGGTCAATTCCGGTTTCCTGAACGGAATGACCGTCGAAGAAGCAAAGAAAAAGATTACCGAGTGGCTCGTCATGAAGGGGTTTGGCCATGAAAAGGTCAATTACAAGCTACGTGACTGGGTCTTCAGCCGTCAGCGCTATTGGGGCGAGCCGATTCCTCTTGTTTACTGCGAAAAATGCGGCTGGGTGCCTCTGCCTGAGAACGAACTGCCTCTCCGTCTGCCGGACGTCAAGAGCTACGAGACCACCGATAACGGGGAAAGCCCGCTTGCTCACATGGACGAATGGGTCAATACGACCTGCCCGCACTGCGGCGGCCCGGCGAAGAGGGAAACCGATACGATGCCCCAGTGGGCCGGTTCCTCATGGTACTATCTGCGCTACATGGATCCCCACAACAGTGAAAGCCTTGTAGGCAAGGACGCTATAGACTACTGGCATCAGGTCGATTGGTACAACGGCGGTATGGAGCATACGACGCTGCACCTGCTCTACAGCCGTTTCTGGCACAAGTTCCTCTATGATATCGGCGTTGTTCCTACCAAGGAGCCTTACATGAAGCGTACAAGCCACGGCATGATTCTCGGCGAGGGCGGCGAAAAGATGTCGAAGTCCCGCGGCAACGTTATCAATCCGAACGATATCGTCGCAGAGTTTGGCGCGGATACGCTCCGTCTGTACATCATGTTCATCGGCGATTTCGAAAAGGCAGTCCCATGGTCGAGTACTGCGGTAAAGGGCTGCAAGCGATTCCTCGACAGAATATGGAACCTTGCCGAGGTGCCGCTTGAGGGAGACGGATATTCAAAAGCGAACGAGGCGGAGATACACAAGGCAATAAAAAAGGTCGGCGAAGACATCGAGAGCATGAAGTTTAACACCGCTATTGCGACGCTTATGTCCCTTGTCAACACCTTCTATGAGAACAAACCCACAAGAGGTGATATTAAGGCGCTCCTCCTCATGCTCAGTCCATTTGCTCCGCATATTGCGGACGAGTTGTGGGAGATACAGGGCTTTAAAGGCTATGCCTGCCTACAGCCGTGGCCGAAATATGACGAGTCTAAGACGGTCGACGCAGAAAAGGAGATCGCGGTACAGGTCGGAGGAAAGCTCAAGACAACAGTCATTATCCCTCTAGACGCGGACGACGAGACCGTTAAGGCTATCGCCTGCGGGGACGAAAAAATTGCACGCCTGCTTGAAGGTATGGAGATAGTCAAGACAATAGTTGTTAAGAATAAGCTCATTAACCTCATTATCAAACCGAAAAATTAGACAAAATAGGGGCATACCTTTTCGGTATGCCCCTTGACTTGACAAAGATGATTTTGTATGTTAAAATATAAAATGTATTCAGGTAATCAGCTCGACTCATGCTCTAAAAGCAAGTCTTTGATGGTTTGCTTTACGGGTGTGGGTTTTTTTGTTTGATATGGGCAATAATATTCGCAAGGCAAATTTTATTTTGATTTTTAATTTGCCATATTGCCGCTTTGCTGCTATGGCAAGGCTGCAAGGATATTGTTCATCACTTGTATATCACGAAGCCGCTCTGCGGCTGCGATATAAATATTCCGGAGGTACTCTTATGCACAAAGGTACAGTCAAATGGTTCAATTCACAGAAGGGTTTCGGCTTTATTTCCAACGCTGAAGGCGGCGACGATGTTTTCGTACACTTCTCCGCTATCGCGGGCGAAGGGTTTAAGTCGTTGAACGAAGGTCAGGCAGTCACATATGATGTCGAGCCCGACCCTAAGGCAAGCGGAAAGTTCCGCGCCGTAAACGTAATTCCCCAGTAAGCGTTTTGCACCAAAATGAAATCCCGCCATCATGCCGATGGCGGGATTTTTTATCTTCGCTCGAAGTTATTCACCTGAAGTTTCTATTTATGTATTCGCACGCCGCGAGGGCCGCGGTTGCTCCGTCGCCTGCCGCCGTGGTCAGCTGGCGGACCCTTTTCCTGCGGCAGTCGCCGGCCGTATATATGCCGGGGCGGCCCGTTTCGCAGTCCTCGCCCGAATCGATGTATCCAGCCTTGTCCAACGGCACGAGTTCCGAGAACGCTCCGTTTTCGGGGATAAGGCCGATTGCAACGAAAAGCCCGTCGCAGGGGAGCTCAAATGACTCGCCGGTAGCCTTTTTGCGAAGCCTCAGACCCTCCAGAGCGCCGTTTTCAGTTGATATCTCTTCAATCACCGTGCCAGTGAATGCGCGGACGTTCGGCCTTGCAAGCAGCGCCTTTGCGAGCGTTTCTTCGCCGGTAAAACAATCGAGATCCTGCACCATGACGACCTCTTTACAGACGTCGGCGAGAAGGGTCGCTTCCTGAAGCGCGGAATTGCCGCCTCCGGCAACGGCGACGGTCTGGCCCCTGTAATATTCCCCGTCGCAGAGGGCACAGAAGCTGATGCCGTTTCCGACCAGCTCGTTTTCGCCCGCGAGCCCCAACATACGGTGCTTGACACCCGTTGCGATTATGACGGCTCTGGCCTCATATTCCGTTCCACTTTCGGTGAGGACGCGCTTAATATCTCCCTCATCGTTTATTCCGGTTACAGTCTCTACCTCGACCTCAGCACCCTGTTCGATGATCTGCCCGAGCAGGCTGTCTGCGAATTCGTTTCCGCTCATGCAAAGAGTCCCGGGATAGTTTTCAACGCGCGGCGAATAGGTGATCTGTCCGCCGAAGCCGCCCTTTTCGAGGACAAGAGCGCTTTTTCCGTTCCGTACCGCGTAAAGCGCGGCGGTCATGCCTGCGGGACCGCCGCCGATTATAATCACATCGTGCATATTGATGACCAATCCTTTCGTTGTGCTGGAAACGCAAAACAACCGGAAGGAATGGTTATCTTGCGTATCATTTGTTGCTGCCAATTTATCGGCAAGCATATGGCGCTTATTCAAAACTTTTCTCTTTATTGCAAAAAAGGGCCGGGCGGCAGCCCGACCCTTGCGAAAGACTTACTTTTCAGTACGAATTATCCTACTTTTTCGGATTCGAGGAATTTCTTAATTTCCGGTACGCCGTAGAATTTTTCTGTGTTCACACCGTCAGTGACGACGAGCGTGGGCGAACCCTTGACTCCATACTGCTTGGCAAGCTCAATATTGTTGTCTGCAATTACCTTCTCATAGGCAAAGCCGGCTTTACTCAGGATTGATTCTGCTACGCGGCAGTTAGGGCAGGTTGCACGGGAAAACAGAATGCTCCTCGCGTTTGCGGCAATGACCGGCGAACTCTCTCCGACCGGACAATCGCAATGCTCAAGGGCAGGACTTGTACGAAGCTTGGAATGTTCTACATTATAGAGCTTGCGGTCCCTGAATTCCTTTGCCTTACCTTCGTTCCAGTTTTGGACAGGGCGATAATAGCCGGTTATGCGGCTGTAGACCTCGGTCTTTTCTCCGCAATCAGGGCAAGTATAGACCTCGCCCGTGATATAGCCGTGATTTTTGCATATGGAATAAGTGGGTGAGATCGTGTAGTAGGGGAGACGGTAGTTCTCGGCAATCTTGCGGACAAGGTTCGCTGCGGCTTGCCAGCCGGGCAGCTTTTCGCCAAGGAAGGCATGGAACACCGTTCCGCTGGTATAAAGGGTTTGCAGCTCGTCCTGTATTGAAAGAGCTTCAAAAACATCTTCTGTATAACCTACGGGAAGATGGGAGCTGTTTGTGTAATAAGGAGTACCGCCATCTTCGGATGCGGTTATGATTTCGGGATAACGCTGCTTATCGTGCTTTGCGAGACGGTAGGTCGTAGACTCGGCGGGAGTCGCTTCCAGATTGAAGAGAGCGCCGTACTGCTCCTGATAGTCGCTGAGCTTCTCACGCATATGATTGAGAACGTCCTTGGCAAACTGCTGAGCCTCGGGATGCGTGAGATCCTTGCGAATCCACTTTGCGTTGAGCGCGGCCTCATTCATGCCGATGAGACCGATTGTGGAAAAGTGATTGTCGAAGGTGCCGAGATAACGCTTGGTATAAGGATAGAGTCCCTCATCGAGCAGGCGGGTGATGATCGTTCGCTTCGTATCGAGAGAGCGCGCCGCTACATCCATCATGTGGTCGAGACGCTTATAGAAAGCCGCCTCATCTGCCGCAAGATAAGCTATGCGGGGAAGGTTTATAGTTACGACGCCGATCGAGCCTGTGCTCTCGCCGCTGCCAAAGAACCCGCCTGACTTTTTGCGCAGTTCGCGGAGGTCAAGACGCAGGCGGCAGCACATCGAACGTACGTCGCTCGGCTCCATATCGCTGTTGATGTAGTTCGAGAAATAAGGTGTGCCGTATTTCGCGGTCATCTCAAACAGGAGCTTATTGTTTTCGGTTTCGCTCCAGTCGAAGTCTCTCGTGATGGAATATGTCGGAATGGGGTACTGGAAGCCGCGCCCGTTGGCGTCGCCCTCGATCATGATCTCGATGAACGCCTTGTTGACCATGTCCATCTCTTTTTTGCAGTCCTTGTAGCAGAAATCCATTTCCTTTCCGCCGACGATGCAGGGCAGCTCCGCGAGATCCGCGGGGACGGTCCAGTCCAGCGTAATGTTGCTGAACGGAGCCTGTGTGCCCCAACGGGAGGGAGTGTTGACGCCATAGACAAAGGACTGGATACACTGCTTGACTTCCTTGTAGCTCAAATTGTCGATCTTTACAAAGGGAGCAAGGTAGGTGTCGAATGAGGAGAAGGCTTGCGCACCCGCCCATTCGTTCTGCATGATGCCGAGAAAGTTGACCATTTGGTTGCAGAGCGTGGAAAGATGGCTTGCCGGAGAGGATGTGATTTTTCCAGGAATACCGCCAAGTCCTTCCTTAATGAGCTGACGGAGAGAC
>JAJUHD010000026.1 GCA_029268085.1 Bacillota bacterium
CGAAGATGAGCCTGTCGTCGCAGCGGCAAGACTAATGAAGCAGCACAACATCGGCTCGCTGCCTGTGCGGGACTCGAAAAACAGACTCCGCGGCATTATCACGGATAGGGACATCGTTCTTCGCTGCGTTGCGGGCAATATCGATCCGCAGGAAGTAAGGATCGGAGAGATAATGAGCCGCAACCTCATAACCGCCTCGCCGTCCGAGGATATGGAAAAGGCGGCGGAGCGCATGGGAGCGGGTCAGATACGAAGGCTTCCCGTAACAGAAAACGGGATACTGGTCGGTATCATCGCTCTTGGTGATATTGCCAGAAAAAACGAGTTTAGGATGGAAGCCTCTGAAGCCCTGAGCGAGATCTCCTCCAATTTTAGGAGAAAGTAACTGTACGCGCGTCCCGAAAAACGCTTTTGAGTAAAAACATCTTAGAAGGAAATGTTTTAGATTCGGGACGCGCTTTCCTATCCGTTCGCCGCTGTTGCGAGGAGAGGTTCCATCGCGGTATAGATTGAACTAAACTGAGATAGCGGAAGCGGACTTGCCCCGAGCCCCATCTCGACGGTATATCCCGGGCGTCCGAAGTCCTGAATAAACCAATCCTTGTAGCCGGCATTATCGCTTACAGGCGGAGTATTCGAAAGCTTATAGCCGCTGGCGGCGGCCAGCTTCAGCCCGAGCTCGTATGCGCCCATCGGTTCGTAATCTGCGAATTTCCAATAGATTTCATTTCCTTGAGTATGTAAAGCCAAAATAGTGTCGGGATTTATGTTTCGGGTGAAATTTGCAAGCGCGCGGCTTTCGGGAGCCGAGAGCGGAGCCGGACCGACGTAATCGCGCGGAGCAGGGTTCGTAAAGCCAAGACCATATTTGATCTGCTTTGCCTTTTCCCAGTTCGCCGGATACTGAAGATTCAGATCCGTACCCTCAATATTGGCCTTCCAGCCGGAAGGGAAGGGAATGGACGGATAGTTTCCCGCAATTTTTTTTGCCTGTTCGTAATATTTTCCGCCAATAAGTTTTTCCAGAACAAGATCGACGCCGTCTGGATTAATGAGGGGTGCAAAACAAAGTGTTGTTTTGTTCAATAGTTCTTTTGCGCTAAAACCTCCAATCTGCTCGTTAGTGCGTGATTTACCCAAAAGTTCGTCCATGAATTTCAGCAAAACAAGCGACGATATCCATTCGTTTGCGTGGTGCGAAGCACTATAGAGAACCCTCCGCGATCCATTTCCCACACATATAAATAATAAGGGATTTCCCATGACGCTCTTTCCGAACTCGGAAAGAGTCGCAAAAGCGTATTTTCCGGCGAGCCTGTTCATCTCGGAATAAACAGCATCGGAACTCGGCAATCCCGGCGGTGCGCCCTCAGAAAACAGATCGCCGTCTTTATCGGACGGACTGAAACAAGGTCGGCATTGTTTCACTTGAAAACCTCCCTATATACAGCGATTTCCGTGACTTTTAATTATTCCCCCGCATCAAAAAATTACCTTTTTAATAATACCCTTAGTATTGTGCGAAAAAAGCCGAAAAGGTAATGGAGATATAATTTGTTACTCAAAATTTCGCTTATTTTGCTCTCTGCCGAACATAATGATACTGCGATTTTAAAAATCGAGAAGCGGGGGAAGCAGGGATGAAATATAAGACAACAAAACTAAAAAAAGCCTTTGTTTCGGCGGCGCTGGCGATATGTGTGTTTTCACAGTCCTTGCCAGCTGTTGCGGCACAGGACAAGCTGCTAGTTCCGGTGGGTTGTACGGTCGGAATACAGATGTATACCGATGGAGTGCTGGTAGTAGGGCTTTCCGCGACGCAGAACGGACAAGCGCCTTCACCGGCGGCAGTCGCGGGTATACTTCCGGGCGACCTTATCACGGCGCTGGGCGAAACGAAGATCGGCTCTGCCGATGAGTTCAAAGCTGAAATGTCCAAATTGACTGGAGAACCGATTTCGGTTACCGTCCGAAGAGGGGGTGAAACTCTCCAGATAACGCTCGAGCCAAACGTCAAGGGCGGTACTCCTGAGCTGGGAATCTGGCTGAGAGACAGTGTTTCCGGGATCGGCACCATGACATTTTATGACCCGCAGACAGGAATGTACGGCGGCTTGGGGCATGGAATTACCGATTTGGAATCGGGTGTTATTATTCCGCTGGGGAAAGGGAATATATTCTACTCAACCGTAGTTGAAATCAAGAAGGGATGCTCCGGCGCTCCCGGAGAGCTTTGCGGAGATTTCAGCGGAAAAAACGCTTGCGGAAATATTCTTAAAAATACGAGATTCGGGATATTTGGCATTCTTAGTGAAAAACCGGATAGCAAAAAAGCAATTCCAGCGGCAGACAGCGACGAGATCGAGCTGGGCAAGGCAATGGTCATAGCTAATATTGAAGGAATGGAGAAGGAGCAGTTCGAGATCGAAATTACAAGGGTATACAGAGGCAATGCAGACGGAAGAAGCTTCATGATAAGCGTAAAAGACAAGCGGCTTCTCGAAAAAACCGGAGGAATTGTGCAGGGGATGAGCGGCAGTCCGATAATCCAGAATGGAAAACTTATAGGCGCCGTGACGCATGTCATGGTTAATGATCCTACAAAAGGATTCGGAGTATCAATAGAAAAAATGCTGGACGAGGCCAACGATCTGGCAATGGGTAAGGCAGCCTGATAAAAAGCGTGCCGCTGAGTTTGAGAAAGCTCGGAACGGCACGCTTTTCTTATTTCTTTTAAGCAAAAACAAATGAAAAAGCGTGTATATTATGTAAACTGGATTTAAAAAACATTGGTTACATTATACAATGATTTCCAGGTAAACGGCTATCAGAAATGTTGCTGCTGAAAACACATTTGTTGCCAAAATAAGCACAAATTATGCGAAAAACGAGGATTAATATTTAACAAACTTTTTTGAATTATTTTGTAAAAATTGCACATTTAGGAAATGGTTTTGAACATAAAAATACTTTGAATTATGTCAAATTAAGTAAAATGCCGTCAAATTGATAAATAAAGTCGAGCAAGGTCGATTTATGTAAACAAAAACCCATTACTATTTTACACTTTTTTGTTGCACTTTGGGGTAAGATATGGTAAATTAAAGGCGTTTGGCGGTGATTGTGCTTAAAGACAGAGATGGCCTACCGTATATGTATAATAACGGAGGGAATATTATGGAAACCAAATCAAGAGTACTGATCGCAGATTCGGGGGAAGATTTCCGCTTTTTGATGGCGGACACAATTTCATCAGAAGAGGACATGATAGTGGTTGGCACTGCGGGAGATGGCCTCGAAACCCTGGCACTCATCGAGCAAAAGCACCCAAACGTTATAGTAATGGACCTCGTGCTTACAAAGCTGGACGGACTGGGCGTTCTTCAAAAACTATCACAAATGAATCAGAAGCCCGCGGTGATAATCGTCTCAGGATTTTTCAATGAGCATGTGGTACAGGAAGCGGCGGAACTCGGTGCATATTACTTTATGCCGAAGCCCTGCGATGTTCCGGCACTTCTCGGCCGCATCAGGCAGGTGTCGGCGGTTAGCCGCGTTTCTGTAGGAAATTCGAAGCAGCAGGGAGTGGACATGTATCGCCGTGAGGACAATCTTGAGGCTATAGTCACGGATGTCATTCACGAGATAGGCGTTCCTGCTCACATTAAGGGTTACCAGTATCTCAGGGAAGCGATAATACTTACAATAAACGATATGGATATAATAAATTCAGTCACAAAGGTCCTTTATCCCACCGTGGCAAAACGTTTCAGTACAACTCCGTCAAGGGTTGAGAGAGCTATCAGGCACGCGATAGAGGATGCGTGGGACAGGGGTGATATTGAAACGCTGCAAAAATTTTTCGGCTACACTGTTTCAAATGTTAAGGGCAAGCCAACAAACAGCGAGTTTATCGCAATGATAGCAGACTGCCTGAGTCTGAGACGTAAGGTTGCGGAACGCTGACAGGCAGACCCGCTTTTAAATTATGACAGCAGGATTTTGCTGCAAGGTCTAAAAATACGCTCTGTGCTATTAATGCGCGGGGCGTATTTTTTAATTTTTTATAAGTATTTCCAAATACTAATGGAACAATTGAATTAAGTATGATAAAATACATTTGTAAAAGGACTTTACTGAATTTGATTTAGTTATAATATATAAGACAAGGCATGGGGGAGACTATATGGAAAAAATAATTTACGAATTAAACGAATTTTTGCGTCAGATATCGATGCATCCGGACCAGACGGATATTCAGACCGTAACAGAAAATTGCATTTCTGAAATAGGGAAAGGTCTGCGAGGTGAAGATTCGTCCCTGAAGATGATTCCCACATATATTTCCGCCTATGGCGAACCCCCAGAGAAAATTCCCGTAATTGCAATCGACGCAGGAGGAACAAACCTGCGTATTGCGCTCGTTGCATTTGAAAATACGAAACCGGTTATCTCAAGGATGCAGGTCTATCCTATACCGGGCAGCCTCCGCGAGATATCCGCCGGCGAGTTTTTTAGCGATATTGCGGATAAGATACTCCCGCTTACAGATGTGAGTGACAGGATAGGCTTCTGCTTTTCGTATCCGGCCGAAATATTTCCGAACCGTGACGGCAAAATCCTTCGCCTTTCAAAGGGCGTCTGTGTCAAGGATTCGGCAGGGCTTGTAATCGGGCAGGAACTTATAAAAAAACTGCGGGAAAAGGGTGTCTCGAAGGAATTCAATTTCACTCTTCTCAACGACACGGTCGCAAGCATGATGGGCGGCGCAGCTGAATTCCCTATAACGGAGTTTGACGGGATCTGCGGGCTTATACTGGGTACAGGCTTCAACACCTGTTATACCGAGAAAGGTGAAAAAATTACTAAGCTTAAAAATGCACCGGATATGATAATCAACTGTGAAACGAGCAATTTTTCTAAGCTTTTCCGAGGAAAAGCAGACGAAATGACGGACGCAGCTTCCGAAAATCCGGGTATAGGCTTCTGCGAGAAGATGATCTCGGGTGCATATCTCGGCAAAGTCATTACAAACACAGCGATTCTGGCGGCGCAAAGAGGGCTTCTCACCGAAGGCTTCGCAAATGTTGAGCAGGTATTTTCGCTGCCGGAGCTGGATGATTTCCTGCGCGGAAAATTAAACCGTGTCACCAAACTATGCGCAGGGGAGGATACGGCTGTGCTGAAAGAGATAATTGACAAATGCTTTGAGAGAGCGGCAAAGCTCGTATGCGTCAACATCGCGGCGCTTTGCCTGCAGTGCGGCGGGGGCAAGGAAGCATCGCATCCCTTCTGTGTCGTCGCAGAAGGTTCTACATTCTACAAATCCCTGCTCATGAGAGCTAAGCTCGACAGGTATGTGAAAGAATACATAGAAGGCAGGCTTTCCCGCCATATCGTTTTCAGAGGAGCGGAAAACCTGACGCTGACGGGCGCCGCGCTCTCCGCACTTATTAACTGATGAGTGTACTGTTTACATCTTTCCGTTTCTGTGGTAAAATACCAATTTAGCTGATTTACGTCAGAACAGACTAATGTAACAGATAACATGAGGATGAACTTTTTATGCTTGAGAAGCTTAGAGAAATCGAGGAAAAATACTCTGATATAGAAAAACGCATGACCCTGCCGGAGGTCTACACGGACGTTGCGGCTTATGCGAAGCTTGCAAAGGAGCAGAAGGATCTGATGCCTATCGTCGAAACCTACCGCCGTTACCGCAAATACGAGGATACGGCAGATGAGGCGAAAAAGCTGCTCGAAGGCGGCACAGACGACCCCGAATTTAAGGAGATGCTCCGCGAAGAGCTTGAGGACGCGAAGGAACATATGGAGAAGATAGAAGGCGAACTCAAGGTTTTGCTTCTGCCGAAGGATCCAAACGACAGCAAAAACGTTATCGTAGAGATACGCGGCGGCGCGGGCGGCGAGGAGGCGGCGCTTTTTGCGAACAGCCTCTACCGTATGTATTCCATGTATGCCGAATCAAAGCGCTGGAAAACCGAGATTGCGAATATAAACGAGACTGAAATCGGCGGCATCAAGGAAGTCAGCTTTATAATAGAAGGCGAGGGGGCGTATTCAAGGCTGAAGTTCGAAAGCGGGGTTCATCGCGTCCAGCGTGTGCCCGAAACCGAGGCTTCGGGGCGTATACACACGAGCACGGTCACGGTGGCTGTTCTGCCGGAAATGGACGAGGTCGATTTTGAGATAAATCCTGCGGATCTTCAGATCGATACCTACCGCTCAAGCGGCGCGGGAGGCCAGCATGTCAACAAGACCGAAAGCGCGATACGCATAACGCATCTTCCGACAGGCACGATCGTCGAATGTCAGGATGAACGCAGCCAGCATAAGAACCGTGAGCGGGCCATGAAGATACTTGCTTCACGCTTGTATGAGGCCGAACAGCAGAAGCAGAACGCAGCGATTGCGGCCGAACGCAAAAGCCAGGTCGGAACGGGCGATCGCTCCGAGCGCATCCGCACTTATAATTTCCCGCAGGGACGAGTGACAGATCACCGTATCGGGCTTACGCTCTACAAAATCGAGCAGATCATGAACGGTGACCTCGATGAGATCATAGACGCGCTTGTAACAGCCGATCAGGCGGAAAGACTGAAAGCGTCGACCGGCGAATAAAGGTGATAAAAATGATGACACATGAACTGAGCGGCGATATAACCGGAGCGGCTGGTATTCTGAAATCTGGCGGTCTTGTCGCTGTCCCGACCGAAACGGTTTACGGGCTTGCGGCAAACGGTTTTGACGAAGCCGCGGTTTCAAAGATATACGAGGTCAAGGGCAGGCCGGAAAACAAGCCCCTGAGCCTGATGGTAAAGGGCGCAGAAGCCATAGAAGCGCTCTGCGAGGATGTGCCTAAAGCAGCCTATATCCTTGCGGACGTGTTTTGGCCCGGACCTCTGACGATTGTTCTGAAGGCAAAAGAAACGATACCCGATATTGTTCGAGCGGGCGGCGATACGGTGGGGTTGCGCTGCCCTGACCATCCTCAGCTGCGTGAGCTTCTCAACGCGGTGGACTTTCCGCTTGCCGCGCCGTCGGCTAATCCCTCAGGCGAAAAAAGCCCAATCAAGGCTGGGGACGTCCTGAGGTATTTTGACGGAAAAATTGAGGGCATAATAGACGGAGGAGAATGTACACTGGGCAGGGAGTCCACGATCATCGACCTTTCAAAAACGCCCTATACCGTTTTGCGGGAGGGCGCTGTTTCGGCGAGCGACGTTTTTATGGCGCTTACGGCATCGCTTACGATAATTGGAATAACGGGCGGTACGGGCAGCGGAAAAACAACCGCGCTCAACGTAATAAAAGAAATGGGCGGGCTGGTCATCGATGCCGACGAGGTGTATCACACGCTCCTGAACGAATCAGAGCCGATGCTGAAAGCCCTTAACGACAGATTCCCCGGAGCTATACCAGAGGGCACGCGCGATACCAAGGCTTTGGGAAAAATTGTTTTTTCCGATCCCGAAGCGCTGCGAGACCTGAACGCCATAACACACAAGTTTGTAGGCGAGGAGATCAGCCGACAGCTTACCTACTGGGCGAAGATGGGGAGAGAGCTTGCGGCTATCGACGCGATCGCACTCATCGAAGGCGGAATTGCGAATATTTGCAAGGCGACCGTTGGTATTACGGCGCCGCTGGAAATACGAATTGAACGCCTTATGAGGCGGGAAAATATATCCCGCGAATATGCGGAACTGCGTATTTCCGCGCAGAAACCTGATGAGTTTTTCGAGAAAAACTGCGACTATACCGTTATTAACGACGGTACTGAGGCGGATTTCAAGATAAAGTGCAGAGATGTATTTGAAACTATTATAAGGAGGCAGAATTAATGGACAAGGAAAAGTCCGAGAGAAAAGACAGGCTGTTTTACAAGCAGAAAAACGGCTATGAGCTTATAGACGAAAAGGAACTGGAAAAGCTCGAAAGCTACTGCAAGGGATACATGGCTTATCTGGACAGCGCGAAAACCGAGCGCGAGGCTGTTGCCGAGGGTATAAAGCTTGCGGAGGCAAAGGGCTTTGTGCCTTACAGAACCGGCATGGAGCTAAAGCCCGGTACGAAGATCTATCATTCGAACAGGGGCAAATCACTGCTACTTGCCGTTATCGGCAAAAAGCCGCTTAGCGAAGGCTCGGTCATCGCGGCGGCTCATGTGGACAGCCCGCGTCTTGACCTGAAGCAGATCCCCGTTTATGAGGACAACTCGATCTGTTATTTCAAGACGCATTATTACGGAGGCATTAAGAAGTACCAGTGGCTTACAATCCCTCTTGAGCTCCATGGCGTGATCGTTTTGAAAAATGGCGAGACAGTCAATGTATGCATCGGAAAGGACAAGTCCGACCCTATTTTCCAGATTACCGACCTGCTGCCTCATCTTGCGAAGGAGCAGAGGAAGAAAACGTCGGATGAATTTGTACCTGCCGAGAACCTAAATCTGATCGCAGGCACGATACCGGACAAGGAGGAAGTTAAGGACAGAGTCAAGCTCGCCATAATGGACCTTCTGCATAAAAAATACGGAATAATCGAGGAAGACTTCCTCTCTGCGGAGCTTTCCGCCGTTCCCGCCTACGATGTCCGCGAAGTCGGACTTGACCGCAGCCTGATAGCTGGCTACGGGCACGACGACCGCGTCTGCGCATATGCTGAGCTTGCTGCTATCCTTGAAACCGATGCCCCGGAAAAAACAGCCGTCTGCATACTTGCGGACAAGGAGGAGATCGGCTCCGAAGGCGTTTCCGGCATGAAGAGCATGGCTTTCGAGCGTTTTATGGGCGACCTCTGCGACACTCAGGGCGTAAAGCTTTCGCACTGCTTTGCAAACAGCTTCTGTATTTCTGCGGACGTCACGAACGCTTTCGACCCCGTCTATCCCGATGTTTCGGAAAAGCGGAATGCCGCAAAGATCAATTACGGAGTGGCAATCTGCAAGTTCACCGGACATGGAGGGAAATCCGATTCAAACGACGCTTCGGCCGAGGTAGTTGCGCGTATTCGCCGGATTTTTGCAAAGAACAATGTCGTCTGGCAGATGGCGGAGCTCGGCAAGGTCGATCAGGGCGGCGGCGGCACGGTAGCAATGTATATGGCGGAGCGCGATATAGATACCATTGACGCGGGCGTACCTGTTCTTTCAATGCATGCGCCTTATGAAACGGTTTCAAAGTTTGACTGCTATATGACCTATAAGTGCATCAAAGCGGCATACGCCGAAAAATAAAATTCTATTATAAAGGCTCGCCGTTTAACCTCAGTTATCCGCAGCGAATACCCAAAAAGTAATATTAGCCCCCGTTTTTGCAAAGACTAAAGCAGAAACGGGGGTTTTTCAATGAGCGATTTTTTAAGCGGCGAATCCGAAAAAGAAAATGAGGGCTCGCAGCCTTCGGAAAATATAAAGAACTATGGAAGCGTTGCGATAGGGCCTGATACGAATACGATACACTGCCTTACGATTGTCGGCCAGATCGAGGGGCATCAAATTCTGAACGAAAGCACGAAAACTACAAAGTACGAACACATTATGCCCATAATCGCCGCGGTGGAGGAAAGCAAGGATATCAAGGCGCTGCTTGTCCTCGTCAATACGGCGGGAGGGGATGTCGAGGCGGGGCTGGCGATTGCGGAGCTCATCGCTGGGATGACAAAGCCGACTGCTTCTATAGTTCTCGGAGGCGGTCATTCGATAGGAGTTCCGCTTGCGGTCGCGGCTAAGAAAAGCTATATCGCGCCCTCTGCCGCCATGACGATCCATCCGGTGAGGCTTACCGGCGTTGTCATTGCAGTACCGCAGAGCTTTAATTATTTTCAGAGGACGCAGGAGCGCGTCGTAAGGTTTATCATCAACAACTCGCATATTTCCCGGGAAAAGCTAATGGACTATATGCTTCGGACGAGCGAGCTGGCAAACGACGTGGGAAGCGTCATAAATGCAGAAGAAGCCGTGAAATGCGGACTCATCGACAGCATCGGTTCGCTTTCGGACGCGCTGAATTACCTTCACTCCGAGATAGAAAAGAAGGAAAAATAAAAAACGGCACAGGAATTTTCCTGTGCCGCAATATTTTTAATACATCAAAGCCTCTTCTTTGCAAGGAAGAATAAAGCGACGGTACCGGGTCCGGAATGAGAGCCGATGACGGGGCCGATGCTGTTTAGATAAACCGTCTGAACGCCCATGCGCTCGCGGACGAGCTTTTCAACATATTTTGCATCCTCGGGGGCATCGCCGTGGCTGATAAAAACAGTCTGCTTGGCAGGCTCAATCGCGGTTTTTTCCATGTGGGCAACAAGCTCCTCGAGGCTCTTCCTGCGTCCGCGCACTTTGTCGACGGGGATGAGGTGCCCCTCGTCATCGACATGCAGGACGGGTTTGATGTTCAGCATCGTACCCACGAAAGCGGCGGCTCCCGAAACACGTCCGCCGCGCTTAAGATGGTTGAGGTCATCTACAGTGAACCAGTGGGCAAGGTGCAGCTTGTTCTCTTCGACCCAAGCAGCGACCTCGTCGATATTCATGCCCTGTTTCCTGCGGGTTGCGGCATGCCAGACGATGAGACCTTCTCCCATGGAAGCGGCAAGCGTATCGACGAGCACGATCTTCCTGTCGGGAAACTCATCCTTAAGGTCTTCCGCCGCGAGGCGGACGGAGCTGAAAGTACTGGAAAGGCCGGAAGAAAAGCCGAGATAAAGAATGTCAAGCCCTTGCTGAAGATAAGGCCTGACCTCATCCTTAAAGACTTCGCCGTTAATCTGCGCAGTTGTTGATGTCTTGCCGGCACGGAGCATTTCATAGAAATCATGCGCGGAAAGATATTTCTCGTCAGGGGTGTTCAGATAGTCCTTTCCATCAACTGTAAAGTGCATGGGGATGACATGGAGCTCAAGCTCTTCCACTAGCTGAGCTGTAAGGTCTGATGTTGAATCCGTGATAATCTTATAGTTCGACACTGAAACGCTCCTTCTCTATAGTTTTAGTCAGCACTTGATTTTTCCGCCTAGCTTGAATACATCGGCAGCCTTTCCAATGACCACAAGATGGTCGGCACCCTTAAAGACATAGTCGGCACCGGGCGCGATCTGGAGAGCGTTATCTCGTTTCACGGCAATGATATTTACGTTAAACTTATTACGCACATCCAGTTCACCGACGGATTTATTCACCCATTTTTCACAACAGGGTATCTCGAAAATCGAATACTCCGATGTGAGCTGGATGTAGTCGAAAATATTATCGGCGTTATAGCGGATGGCCAGCTTGTCGGCAATCTCGCGCTCAGGATAAACGACCTCGTCTGCACCGATCTTTAAAAGCAAATTTGCCTGGCGAGCGGTGCGTGCCTTTGAAACGACATGGGCAGCTCCATGTTCCTTAAGCATGGAGGTTATCTCCAATGAGGCTTGAAAATCCTCGCCTATAGTTACAAAGCAGATGTCAAAATTGTTGATGCCGAGAGAACTCAGTACAGCCTCGTTGCAGCAGTCGCCGATATGGGCGTCGGTAAATTCATGAGCGATCTCGTCGATGACATCCGGATCTCTGTCAACGATCATAACGTCGTTGCCGAGCGCCTGCATGCGCTCCGCAAAATGGCGGCCGAAACGGCCCATTCCTATGACTAAAATCGATTTCATTACTTTCTATACTCCTTAGCCTATGAGAATTTGTGTTGTAGGTCTGGTTATCTGAACGTTTACACGCCTTTCGGCAAGAACCAGCATAAGGGACAGACCGCCGACTCTGCCTGTGAACATCAGAAGAATGAGGATAATTTTTGAAACACCGCATAATGTCGGAGTGATGCCTTGCGTAAGACCCACTGTGCCGATTGCCGAAACGGACTCAAACAGTACCTGCATGAACGAATACGGTTCTATCGCGCAAATTATAAGCACCGCTATGAGCACGCAGGAGGCGTATACGGTAAAAATCGAACTTGCCTGAACTATCATATTTTCGTCTAGCCTGCGTTTAAAGACCGTTACGCTTCCATACCTTCTTGCGGCGGCAAGGGTGCTTAGCAGAAGCACCGCAAAGGTTGTTGTCTTGATACCGCCGGCGGTCGAGCCCGGGCTGCCGCCGATGAACATAAGAACCGTCGTCAGGATTTTTCCGGATTCCGAGAGAGCAGCCTGGTCGATAGTGTTAAATCCAGCCGTTCTCGGAGTTACAGACTGGAACATGGACGCAAGCACTTTCTGCCATAAGGTAAAGCCTCTGAAAGCATGATTATATTCAAAAATAAAAAATAAAACTGCGCCTCCGACAAGGAGGGCGACCGTGGTAACAAGGGCGATCCTTGAATGAACCTCATACTTATTAAAGTTAAATTTATACCGCGCGATATCTGTCCATACAATAAAGCCGATGCCGCCGATAATAATAAGAGCCATAACGGTCAAATTAACAACAGGGTTGAACTGCAGACCAGGAGCGGACAGACCAATATACTGCCCATATTTTCCCATCAGATCGAAACCTGCGTTGCAGAAGGCGGAAACCGAGTGAAAAACAGCGTTCCATAGCCCCGGCAGAAAGCCCATCCTCGGACAAAATACGAAAGCGAGGAGGACGGCTCCTGTACCTTCAACTATTGCAGTTCCAATAAAAATCCGGCGCAGAAGCTTTACGATACCGCTGATATGAAGCGAGCCGGCCGCCTGCATAACAAGCCGTCTCTCGCCCAAAGAGATACGTCTTTTGAAGACAAGCGCGATTAGGGATATACAGGTCATAACGCCGAGTCCGCCGATCTGGATGAGACATAGCACGATGACCTGACCGAAAACCGACCAATGAGTGTAGGTATCCACAACGACGAGACCGGTTACGCAGCTGGCGCTGGTTGCGGTAAAAAGAGCGTCAATAAAGGGTGTCCATTGAAAATCGCGGGAGGAAATCGGCAGGCAGAGCAAAAATGCGCCCGTTATGATCAGGCAAAAGAAACTTAAAACCACCACTTGGGTGTATGTGAGCTTGGGGAGATGAAACTGCGTTTTCATTTTTGACCTTTCAAATCAATTAAGATAAGTCTGATGGAAGATATAACAGCCGAGGCTGATGGCGAATCAAATATAGCACAGTGTTCACAAATTATCCACATATATTTTACCTAAAGAATATAATTGTGCAAATTGTGACCGTTTTGCATGCCTGGGTACAGATTTTGCGTTAATACGCTCAACTGTGAAGGGACAAAACGGAGGATTTATGAACACGGAAATAGTATATGTTGCGGTCATTACGATAATCAGCTACCTCATTGCGCAGGGGGTAAAGGCGACCTCGCTCGACAATAAATGGATACCCGTGATATGCGGCGTCTGCGGCGCCGTTATGGGCTTTATTGGACTCAAGGTCATGCCGGGATTTCCCGCGGACGACCCTCTTACGGCGGTAGCCGTGGGAGTTGTCTCCGGTCTTGCCGCTACCGGTTCTCATGAGATCGCAAAGCAGCTTTCGGTGAAGACAGATGAAAATAATAAGCAATAACTATAAATGGGCCTTTGAGCTGACTCCGCGAAAGGTTACGACACACCTCATCCTGCACCACGCCGGTGTTGCGAATGCCACTGCCGAAAGTATCCATGCTTACCATCTTTCAAAGGGATGGGCGGGGATCGCTTATCACTATTTTGTCAATAAAAAAGGCGAGATTTGGCAGGGAAGACCCGAAAACATGCGCGGCGGGCATACTACAAACTGGAATTACTGCTCGATCGGTGCCTGCTTCGAAGGCGACTTCGAGAGCGAACAGATGCCCGAGGCACAGATCGAGGCGGGCAGGGAGCTTATCGAGGATATAGTTTCGCGCTATCCTTCGATCGTCATCGGCAGACACTCCGAGTTCGGGCAAACAGCATGTCCGGGAAAGAATTTTCCGTTTGACAGCATCGTGAGTGCAAAGAACGCCGAACCGCAGAAGGACGCGGAGCAGACGGAAGCCCCTTCCGAATGGGCAAAAAGCGCCTGCGAATGGGCAGCCGGGAAAGGCTTGTTCCTGGGCGGAAGCGATGGGAGCTTCCGCTGGCATGAGGCCGTGACAAGGGAGGAACTCGCAGTTATTCTTGAAAGAGCATTAGGCTCACCTAACCAAATGTATTAATACGCCGCACCGGCAAAGGTCAAATAATCGTCCCTTCGGGACTTTTACCGGGAAGAAGCGCCGCAGACTGACAACCTGCGGCGCTTTTTGCCGTTTCGCGGAGCAGTAACAGTATGAAAAGAAAAGACATAATATAAGCAGGAAGATAAACAATCGGCATTTATTCGGCTTTTCAAGTTTAGAGCCTCTTCGCCGTACAGGGAGGCGGGAAATGACGTTTTGTGCGGAGAAAGGGAAGAATAATATGTGCTTTAACAACGGCTGCTTGTGGTTAATTGTAATTATCGTAATTTGCGCGTGCTGCTGCGGCGGCTTCGGGAACTGCAACCACTGCGACTGCTAAGGGGATTAATTGGTAGACAAAAATTAACGGCACTGTACTTGGACAGCGGACGGATAAAACCGTAATTTTGCTGTACATAAAAAACGCCATAGAAGTATCTATGGCGTTTTTATTTTAGCTTTCGCAGCAGGGAGAGAGAAGCGCAGCTCCTAGGAAGCTTCATTCGGAGCTCCATCATAGGATGAGGCGCGGAATCAATAAGATTCCCGTCTTTGTCCCTGATTTCGCCGACGGTGAAGGGTATCGGTTCACCGTCATTCGTGAGCAGCTCGACAGGGTCGCCTAAGCAGAATTTGTTCCGCTGAGTCAGAACAGCGTTTCCTTCAGCGTCGCAGCTTTCAACGATTGCGCAAACATCAGCGGAGGCAAAGTAAATGCTGTCGCTTTTTGAATAATACTGTCCCGGTTCGCCGAAATAAAAGCCTGTACAGTATTTCCTATGGCTGATTTTTTCGACTTCGTCTATCCACACCTGTGAAAGCGGTCTTCTTTCAAGAGCCGCATCGAGAGCATGCCTGTAGGCGTTTGTAACGGCGGCGGCATAATATGCTGATTTCATTCGTCCTTCGATCTTAAAACTTGCAATGCCAGCGTCTATGAGTTCGGGGAGGTGTTCTATCATACACATGTCGTTGCTGTTCATAATAAATGTGCCGCTGTCCTCGGTAATTTCAAAATATTCGCCCGGGCGCTTTTCCTCAACAAGATGATATTTCCAGCGGCAGGGCTGAGCGCACTCTCCGCGGTTCGCGTCGCGGTTCGCAAGATAATTGCTCAGGAGGCAACGGCCTGAAAAGGAAACGCACATTGCCCCGTGAACAAAGGCTTCAAGTTCAAGCTCTTTCGGAGAATTCCGCCGTATCTCCCTTATCTCGTCAAGGCTCAGCTCTCTTGCGAGGACCGCGCGGGAAGCACCCATGTCGAAGACGGCTTTGCAGGTTTCGCTGTTGACAACCCCAAACTGCGTACTGATATGGAGCTTTATGTGCGGCGCGTATCTTTTTGCAAGCATAATGACGCCGAGGTCGGCAACGATCAGTGCGTCGGCTCCGATATCGTCAAGAAATTCGAGATAGGCGGGGAGACGTTTAAGCTCGTCTTCGCGCGGAAGCGTATTGCAGGCGACATGGACGGATACGCCCTTTTCATGGCACAGCCGAATTGCCCTGCGCATATTTTCTTCATTGAAATTTCCGGCGGCGGCGCGCATTCCAAATTCTGTTCCAGCCAGGTAGACCGCGTCGGCACCATAGTGGAGCGCCATCAAAAGGCGCTCCATATCGCCGGCAGGGGCCAGTAATTCAGGTTTCAAATTATCCTCCCTGTTTATACATCAATAGTTCTGAGTTGCGACAAAAGCATTAAACTCAGAAGCGGTCTTAAAGAATTTATGCGTGCCGGTCGCCGTATCGAGGGCATAATAGAGGTAGTTTGTTGATGCTGGCTTCAGGGCCGCCATTATAGACGGGAAACCCGGATTTGCAATCGGCGTGGGCGGAAGACCGATATTTTTTCTGGTGTTATAGGGACTGTCGATCGCAAGGTCCTCTTCTGTGAGCTGCTCCTTGTGTTCAGGCAGCGCATACTGTATCGTTGCGTCTATGCCGAGAGGCATATTCGCTTTAAGACGGTTATAGATGACGCTTGCGATTAAGGCTCTTTCATCGTCATTCGCGGCTTCCTTTTCAATCATAGAAGCAATGTTCACAACGTCACGCATCGAAAGGTTTTTGGCAGCCGCAAGATCCCACATTTCGGCTGTCAGCTTATAGTGGAATATTTGCAGGAAAGTATCGATGGTAGCCTCGGGTGTCTCGCCCTCATAGAACTCATAGGTATCGGGGAAGAGAAAGCCTTCAAGCCTCGTTGCATCTCCAAGCGGGATGTTTTCAAGGAATTTATAGTTAAACTCGGTATTGGCGGCACATTCCATAAGGTCGTCATATTTGCAGATATTGTTCTCTTCAAGGCGCTGGAAGATCTCTTTCATAGTAAAGCCTTCGGGGAAAGTGACCATGGTGCGCACCTGAGAATCGCTGCCAAACTGCATTTTCTTGACGATAGCGCGGTAATCGAATTCGGTGCTGAGCGTATAGGTTCCGGGGTCCATCTTTTCTTTTGCGTCTGAAATTCCTGAATAGAGCTCAAAGAGAGCCTTATATTGAATGATGCCCGCGTCCTTAAGTATCGTGGCGACCTTGCCTATATCTGCGACATTGACCGTTTTTGTGCTGACTTTTCCATCAGAACCGGTGACCTGAACCTCTTTCTCGGTAAAAATCTCCTCAGGCAGAGTGACATCGACGGTTTTGGCCTCTTTATTCAGAGCAAGTACATCGCTTGCCGCCATCCATCCGACGCAGGCGAGTATAACGCTTACGCTTACAATGAAGATGAAATACAGCAGCCCGCCAAGGCAGCCGGTCTTTCCATCATGCCTTTTGCTGACGGGAGAAGCCGCTTGTTTTCTATAATACTCATCCGAACCGTGTTCGGCGCGGTCATAGGCCGAGAAATCTCCATTGCTGTATTTTTTGTCTGACATCGGTAAACTCCTTAACTGTATTGATGATTCTGCTGCCTGTAACGGCAAATCGTCAGCAGGCATATTATGGGGCGTAAGGCTATATCGGGTCTGGACCCACGCCTTAGTGTTTCAGGACTTAAGCCTACTCACCGCGCAGAGTGGCAAAAAGAGAGTCGTGTGCGGAGAAAGGGATAAGCAATATGTGTGGAAACGGACTAAACGGCTGCCTGTGGGTAATCGTTATCATTGTTGTCCTTGCCTGCTGCTGCGGCGGCTGGGGCTGTGAGCGTGACCGCTGCTGCTAAGCGTTAAATATCAATAGAAATAAGCTTTTTCTATTTGCGGGGCCTATCCGGCCTCGCAATCCTTTTGTCCGTTATTATGCAGTTTACACGCATATCATAACTCTCCCGTGGGACACAATTGACGAAAAGCTCTTCACGGCAGAGTCCTGCCGAAAAAACGCGATGCCCCGCAAGGTATCTGTCATAGTATCCGCCGCCGCGTCCGAGCCTGTAACCGCTTTTATCATAGCACAGAGCGGGCACGATCATAATATCGCCTTCCTGCGGCACGAGCCGTTCGGCGCTGTCCGGCAGCGTGGGGATGCCGTATGCTCCCTCTTCCAGTTCTCCGATATGGCGGTCGAGCAGCGCAAAGCTCATTAGACCATCTTTTTTATATTCGAAAGGAATCGCAACCGTTTTGCCCAACTTACCGCAGTGCTCAATCAAAGCCCTTGTATCCGGTTCACGGCCGATGCTGAGATAGGTAAATACACGCGCAGACGCAATGAATTCAGGAAGGGCTATAAGGTTTTCAAATATCGCACGGTTGCTTTCGTCAATATAGACACTGCTGAGCGATGCGATACGCGCTTTTATCTCTTTTCTGTATGCTTCTTTATCCAAGGTTCAGTATACCATATCCGTTCTGATTTTTTCCGCAGTTTTTTCGTCCTTCAGGTGAGCAAGGAGCTTGAGCCCGAAATCAATTGCCGAGCCCGGAGCGCGTCCCGTTATCAGGCCAGTATCTGAAGCAGTCGGTTTTTCTGTTTCGCAAATGGCGCTGCCCATAAGCTCCTCGCATCCGGGGTAGCAGGTGATATGCTTTCCGTCAATGAGTCCCAGCTTTGCCAAAACAGAGGGGCCGGCGCAAATGGCGGCAAGAAAAGAACCTTTTTTTGCTGCGGCTTCGAGCAGCCTCATCGTTTTATTGTCGGCCTTGATTGAATTCACGCCGCCCATTCCGCCGGGTACAACAAAGGTATCGTCCTCGGAGGGGATGATATCTGACGTAAAAACATCGGCAACAACCGTTATGCCGTGACCGCCGATAACGCTTTTTGAGGCGCCGGCTGCGGCAAATTTCACCTGCACTCCGCCGCGGCGGAGAATATCACAGGGGACGACGGCCTCGATCTCTTCGAAGCCCTCGCCGAGTATTATATATACCATTACCGCAAAACTCCTTTCACAGTATTGTACACATCTTCATGTATATCCGAAACGCCGCGCATAACGCCGTTTTCAAGGCAGCGGACCCTTGTCCAGCCAAGACGCTCTGCGGCAGCCGCGCCGGCTTTAAGGCAGGCCGAAAGGTATTCCGAGTGGGCTTCATGAATATCGCCGGCCGTTCCGGTCTGTTCTTGTCTTGTCTTTATCTGATTCAGACTGGTTTCAAGGTCTATATCCATGTATAAGACGACATCGGGCTTCGGAAGTTCCATTAAACGGAACTCAAAATCGTATAGCCAGTCCAGATAATTTCCG
>JAJUHD010000027.1 GCA_029268085.1 Bacillota bacterium
AGTTTTACCATTTCTTCATTTTCCGGCAGCACATGACCGCCGCCGCTTCCCACGAACGGCTTTTCGGAATTCTTCCGGTAGCGGCCTGACCATTTGTACAGCGTATTTTCGTGTATGCCCAGCTCCTCGCTTAACGCCGAAATCTTTTCCCCGTCTTCAACGATACGCTTGCATACTGCCAGCTTGAATGCTGTGTCGTATTGCTTCATTTTGTGAACACCCTTTCGTTCTTATTGTACTGGATGTTCAATTAGTCTGCAACCCAGGGTTCGGGTCAGCTTGACAGGCGTGCCGCAGTTAAGCGGGCAAACCAAAAACTGTACATGTCGTATGGACGACAAAGCTCATAAGCCACCTGTCCGTCAGTAATACCACCTAACAATTCGCTGTCTACATACCAAAGCATAATCACTGCAAGAAACGCTTGATTAAGCCACATATATGCCACAAGCTGATTCCACGACAAAGCTGGTTCGATGCCGCTGCTTCGATAAAACGCATGGAAAATCATTAGCAGCATAAAGCCCCAGAAGAACTGTGTGGCAATACCAGCCCAAGCTGCCGCCCGATACTGCATTCCCGCGATAAGTTTCATTCGGAACATCCCAATATAGCCACTCATATGTTGTGCTCCTTGTACAGCGCGGCAATTACCTCTTCCGTACTCATATCGTCGCCAAAGTCGCTCTTAATCGCAGAAAACGAGCCATCATGGAGGATTTCCCCCTTACCAATTAGGATAACGCGGTCGGTAAGAGCCTCGATGTCATTCATGTCGTGCGTAGTTAGAATGACAGTCAGGCGCGTTTCGGCGTTGATATTGCGGATAAATTGGCGCACGGCAAGCTTTGACGGCGCATCCAATCCGATAGTCGGTTCGTCTAAAAAGAGCACCTTCGGCGAGTGAATCAGCGAGGCGGCAATCTCTGCTCTCATCCGCTGCCCGAGCGATAACTGACGAAGCGGCGTGTTAATAAATTCTGAGAGGCTAATTGTTTCTGTAAGTAATTCAAGGTTTCGCTTATACTCAGGCTGCGGCACTTTATAAATGTCGCGCAGAAGCTCAAAGCTGTCTATTATTGGCACATCCCACCACAGCTGCGTTCGCTGACCGAACACAACACCGATGTTCTTTACATACTCACGGCGGCTTTTCCACGGCGTGAAGCCCATAATATCGCACTGCCCGCTGCTGGGTACAAGAATACCGCTCATCACCTTGATTGTAGTGGATTTCCCAGCGCCATTAGGGCCTATGTAGCCCACGATTTCGCCTTCGCTAATGTGAAATGAAACGTCATTAAGCGCGTGAACATACTTGTATTCCCGCTTGAAAAGCGCTTTTAAGGCAGCACCAGCACCCTCGCTGCGCTGCGCTACCTTAAAAGTTTTATTGATATTCTGTAAGGTTATCATACGCCCTCCTTGCAAGTTGATTCAATCAAAAAATCGCCCATTGGATTATGTCGCGCATTGTTAGCCTCAACGCTTTCCAAACTATAATTGGCGTAACAATACACACAGCCATTTTTGCAGGTATTATATACACCCACATCAACGCTGGAAATGCAACCGCAGCCAGGTCGCTGGTTTTTGTCCGGCTTAGCGATGACAGGGTGACCGCACAGATTTTCCACTACTTCATGGTCAATACAACTTGCAGGATGGATTCCATATTGTGATAGATCTGTTTGTTCACAACAGGCACGAACAGAAATTCTGTGTTGCCCTGCAATGTTAGAAAACGTTCTGCTTACTTCGGTAATTTCATCTACTGCAATTTCTCGAATCAATGGCGTCTTCAGCTTATGATACAAATCCACAAAGCTAATTGTTACATTGTTCGTATATGTACAGAGCCGTTCACACAGTTCTGTGAAATGGCGGACATGAAAATCCGTGGTTAGGCTGTCATTTAAGATGATAGGGTCATACCGCCAGAAAAGTCGGTTGCGCCCCAACCGCTTGCTTAGGGCGACAAATGTTTCAATGAGCTCTTCTTTTGGGCGAAGGTTTCTCTCGATTACTCGGTCGTAGGGTGTAAGGGTAAACTGAAAGTAATAGCGGTAGCCCATTTCATCAATTTCATCCAACGCAGAAAGCAATGGGGCGGGGTCTTTCGTCCAAAATACAATGCAGTCAATTTTTTTGGGGGATAAGTCAATCCGACGGATTTGTGCGGGATTGAACGGATTACGAGTGAGCAGATAACCTGTCCGCAAACGGTTCATAAACCACTCTGAATAAAATGCCGGAATGTCGGTACGGCGTGAAGCCGATAGTATCATAGAGTTTCTCCTTCATCCTCCGCCAGCTTGCGCTCAATGAGTTCACGCTCCCGTTCTAATTCCGCTTTCAATTCGTCCTCAGTCGGCAGGTAGAGCCTGTACTTTGAGGCGAACAGGTTTTCATTATCGGAAAGCACAGAGTATTTAACGATGCTTTCGTCCTTATCGGCACAGAGAACGATGCCGATAGTCGGGTTATCGTCAGGTAGTTTGACCTTCTCGTTAAACAGCCGGACATAAAAGTCAATCTGCCCGACATCTTGATAGGTCAGCTTCCCTGCTTTAAGGTCGATGACGACAAAGCATTTCAAGATGAAATTGTAAAACACAAGGTCGATGTAATAATGTTCGCCGCCCTCGGTGGTTACCCGCCTCTGACGGGCGACAAACGAGAAGCCCTTGCCAAGTTCGAGAAGAAACTCCTGCAATTTGTCTATCAGAGCCTGTTCAAGCTCGCTCTCGTGGTAGCTTTTGTTTTCGCCGAGGTCAAGAAACTCAAGGATATACGGGTCTTTGAGGATATAGTCGGCAGTTGTTTTCGGTTCTAAAATCTGAATTTCATTTTTTATGCTTTCGCGGTCATTCTTCTGCGTGGCGAGGAGGCGCTCATAATAGAATGAGTTTATCTGACGCTCCAGCTGCCGCGACGTCCAGCCGGACTCGACGCTTTCATTGAGATAAAATTCACGGCGCTTTTGCTCGTCAACGCGCATCAACATTCGATAATGCGTCCATGTCAATTCGCTACGCAGTGCGTAGCGATTCGGAAACATCTGATAAAACTGACGCATATTTCGCAGATTTGCGACTGTGAAGCCTTTTCCGAATTCTGCAGCGACAGGCATTATTTTCTGAATTTCATTATTTTGCTCACTCATCATTTTGCCTCCTTCGGTTCGTCTGGAACTATTTCCATGATGTCGCCTATATCGCATTTCAGCGCAGCACATATTCGCATGAGAACCGTCGTAGTTACGGGTTCGTCACGCCCAAGCTTCGTAATAAGGCTGGAACTGATATCTGCTGCAGACTGTAAATCCTTCTTTTTCATTTTCTTATCAATAAGCAGCTTCCAAAGTTTATTGTAACTTACAGCCACGATGTTCACCTCGATATAAATATCTGCCTGATTTAGTTTAGTTGTATTATATCACACCTCGCCACTCAAATACATCTAATTTAACACAATAATATTAAAAATATTATATTTGTGCTATTTTCTTATAGCTATCTTCGCCGACTTGTGGTATGTGTGTTGGCGAAGGGAGTTGAACTCATATGAAAAAGCAAATCATCGTTGGAATCACCGTTATCGCCTGTGTCGTGCTGTGTGCCGCTGTGTGGCCAAGGAGTGCCGAGGTCGGAGATTTACCCGCTGAGCTTTCAATCCTCGCCGTAAACGCCGAAATTGAGGCTCGGTCAGAGAAAACGCCGCATATTCTTTTCTCTGCTGATATTTCTGCTCCCGAAGTTAAGTCAATCGCAGAAAGTGGACCGCAGGAAACAGAGGTAACAGCAGAAAAAGAAACGCAAAAACCAGAGCCAGCACAGGCGACACAGCCGATTAAAGCAACCCCCAAATCCACAGAGCCGCACAATGGAGATGTTCGCGTCGTAGACGGTGAGAAGCAAATCTACATCCTTGGCTTTGGATGGATCAAGGACAAGAGCGGCGAAAACGTCGGTACAGTCGCGGAGGATATGTATGAGAACGGCAATAAAATCGGCGTTATGGGCGGAAGCACGACGGTCGGTAAACCAGGCGACGAGCTCACCGGTAACAAGATCGGTATTATGGGAGGCGGAACAACCGTTGACGGAAAAGGCGATATCAACAAACTGATCGGAATAATGGGCGAAACAGAATCTGAGCTAAACGATACATCCCCGCCGACATCCACCGAGCCGGAGATTACAGGCGACGTCATATATGCCCCGCTTCAACTGCCGGTAACGAAGGACAGCACCCCGCCAGCGTATAAACCGAATGGCGAACCATATAATCCGTAAGGACACCGAACAAGCAATGCGCTCAGCCTAAAAAAACTGGGCGCATTTTCTTTCCGCTGTTCGTCTTAGCATTGCTCTGAAGCTGTCTGCTACTTCTAAACTGTTCAGCTTGGTCGGATTTGACACGCTGTGAGCGAACTGCTACGCCTGTTAGAACTACTTCACTCTGCACTTTGCGCCACTTTCGTTTTCGTGATATAATTTTAACAAAATATGTCGAAAGCGAGGTGGCTCAATGAAAAAGAAGAAAAAGACGCTGCTTGACCTTGACCGTGTGCCTACGCTCGATGAGCTCCGCGCGTACTTCAGGGAAAACGACTTTTCGGCGGCGACATATATCGATATGGATTATGACAAAATGGATTCTGAGAGTGTGGAAATGCTCGAACACATAAAAGGTCTGATGGACGAGAAGTGGGAGCCGCTGTCGCGTGAGATGGGATTGAAGTCCGACTCGTCATATTACGGCAAGGACAATCCGCTCATCGCCATGCGAGATAACATGGAGAACCTCGTCGCCGGCGGCGTGATGAAGCTGCTCACTGAGAAGCCGGATCTCGCCGCCGAGATATTGGCGTCTTATCTTGATGACCCTGACGTTGAACAACATGCCGACAATTTTCTGAATAACGCCGTCAAAAACGCAATGCAGGTCATGAACTATGAAGAAATGGCGCAAGCCGTTCAGGAGAACGCAGCATACGAGGATTTCAATCACGATAAATTCAACAACTACCGCTTGAAAGACTTTGACCGCAAGTGGAATCATTCGCGTTCTAAAATAGAAACCGTCTCGTTGAATGAGATGGCGTCTGCGGTCAACGACGAAGGCGAAAGTTCTCCCATGCAGGTTGCGGATAGCTCTGTGAATGTCGAGGATGAGGTTATCGCCAACCTTACCGGCGATAACTTTTGGGACAGCATTTCGGAGGATGACCGGACGCTCCTTAAAATGCGGATGAGCGGCAAGACCCAGCAGGAGATTGCTGACGCGCTCGGATATAAAACGCACAGCGCCGTCACCAAGCTATTGCAAAAATTGAAAGAGTTATTTGAAAACAGTGATCAATAAATGATGTGCCTGCCGATGTCTTCGGCGGGCATATTTTTTTGAAAAATATTTTTTCTCCGCAGGAACAATCCGTTTCCCTTATGTCGTAAGCAGGTAGAGGAAAACCAAATATTATGATGAGCATCCGCCAAAAGCGGGTGCTTTTTCTGTTGCGGTTTTTCTCAAAACCATTATGAACGGGAGGAAACAAATTGAACAACGACATCAAAAAGAAAGGAACGCCAAGCTTCGACACCATCGACGGCTCGACGCTGATGAGTACGCCACTCCAGCCGCTGCGATTTGTGGTAGACTCGCTCATCTCGCAGGGGCTTCACATCCTTGCCGGTTCGCCGAAGGTCGGCAAGTCGTGGCTGGCGCTCTGGCTGTCGGTCATGGTAGCAAAGGGAGAACCGGTTTGGGGTATGGCTACGCGGCAGGGCACGACGCTTTACCTCTGTCTCGAGGACCGCAGACTGCGTATCCAGAACCGGCTGTTTGAAATCATGGAGGACGCTCCTCCAAGCGTTCACTTCTGCACCGATGGCTTCATCATCGGCGGCGGCCTGGAGGAACGAATCGAAACCTTCATCGCCGAGCATCTCGACACGACGCTCATCATCATCGACACGCTGCAGATGGTCAGAGGCATGGGATATGACAACACCTATGCAAACGACTACCGCGACTTATCTGTTCTGAAGAAACTGGCGGACAAGCACGGCGTCGCCATCCTACTCATCCATCATCTCCGCAAAGAGAACGCCGACGACGTGTTCAACCGCATCTCGGGTACGACAGGCGTACAGGGCGCTGTCGATTCCAGCTTCACGCTTATCGAGGATAAGCGCGGCAGCGGCAAGGCGAAGCTCTCTTGCATCGGAAGGGACATCGAGTATCGGGAAATCTGTCTTGAACGTAATGAGAATAACGTCTGGGATATGGTGTCAGACAGCCGAGAGCAACCGGAGCTATTAGGCGACGCTATTATTTCTCTTCTCTCTGTATTTATGAAATCCGCTTCTCACTTTATCGGCACTCCGACAGAGCTGACCGAGGCGCTGTGTTCTATGAGCGGAGAGAAGATATCGCCGAAGAAAATATCCCAGCGCATCCTGCAAAACCGTGACACACTCATGGACGCGGGAATCACCTTCGATATCCGACGCAGTAATGGAAAACGCCTTTCGAGCTAACCCGTGCCGATGGTGACGACAGTGCCGATAAAAAGGGGGCTTACTCCGATACCCCAAAGATCGTCCCTGTTGACCCTGTATGCGGGGGCTTGGATACGGAAGCTCTCCCTTTGGGAGAGGCAAGCAAAGCGTCCGGCTATACGCCGGTCGCATCAAGCGGGGCTCTGCCCCACACCCCAGTGACGAAAGGAGCATGACATGGAGAAATTAAAGGATAAAAAATTCGCGTTCCGAGTAAGGGAGCGCGACCTGAATCAGATCAGATTGAAAGCAAAACGGGCAAAGATGACGGTCACGGATTATCTTGTGGCCTCGTCTCTGGGCAAGGATATCGTCGTCATAGATGGCGTGGAACCGCTCATCAATCAGCTGAAAGCTGTCGGTAAAAACCTCAATCAGCTCACCACACTGGCGCATATGGGCAGGATTCAGACCGTCAGACTGGACGAGGTCAAGGAGGCCTTTGGCGATATCGCCGCCGCCCTTCGTGACCTGACCGGGGAGGTGAAATGATGGCGACACTCACAAGAGTCAAGGTAAAGCACGCCTCCTGCGGGAGGATGCTCGGCGCACTCTCGTATGTTCTTCAATCCAAAAAGGTGACGTTCGATGGCGTCCGCGTCGAAACGGGACATAATTGTACGCCCTACACCAGCTACCTTGAAATGATGACGACCAAGCAATCCTTCAAGAAAACCGACGGCGTCAATTTCTTTCACTATGTTCATTCCTTCTCAAACAAGGAGAACATCACGCCGTGGCAGGCTAATGAAATCGCACGCGAGCTTGCCGAAAGGCTGTTCCCCGACAACGAATTTGTCATCGCCACCCACAACGATACCGACAATCTCCACTCGCATATCATCGTCAATTCGGTCAGCTTCAGGGACGGCAAAAAGCTTCATATGTCTCCGACTTCATTACAAGAGCAGCGGCAGGTCAACGATGAAATCTGCAGGGCGCACGGGTTCTCTGTGCTGGAACCCTATGACGGGCAGAAAAGAAAGAAGCGGCTGACGCCGGGCGAATACCGTGCCGCCATGCGGGGCGAGAGCTGGAAGTTCTGCCTGATGAAGGCCATCGACGAGGCTCTGGAATACTCCCCCGACAGGAAAAGCTTCATCCTGAACATGGAGTACGAGGGCTATGAGGTGCGCTGGGACGATGCGCATAAATACATTCTATTCACCACGCCGGAGGGCCAGAAGTGCCGTGATCGCACTCTGCACGATGACACTTACCTCAAGGAAAATCTTGAAAAGCTGTTCGCCTACCGCGCCGAGCATGGATTCACTCCGCAGACACCAGAGCCACCGGAGGGCTGGCTGGCGCAGGTGAATTCGATGGATAAGCTCGCCTCAGATGCTGTTTACCTCGGCAAAAGTGTTGAGAAAATGATGGATGTGCCGTCAGCATTAAAGCCTTTTATCCCCACCGACAGCAAGCAGAAAAAGCGAGAGGCGCTCAAAAAGCTTGCGCAGGGACACAAGCTCCGGAGCGAGCAGGAGCAGGATATGAACCTGACAATGTAACCCGTAATGGAGAAAGGAACTTTTATGGACAGAGAAAAAATAATTGCAAGGCACTATCTGGAAACAGGAATTCTCGGCTCTTATGAAACCGCCGAGGTAGTACACGAGGAAGAAGAAAACGGAAAATATGCCCCTTGCTTTGAGGACGCTACCGTCTTTTTTGATAAAACGCAAACGACAACCAATCGCTCCATGTGCATTGAGGGCAGGCGGTATCGCATCTGCTCGGTGTTCCCGGTGGAGACGAAGCAGACCCCCACGGACAAGCTCCTTGCTCTCATTGACACCGAGCTTGAAAAAGAAACGCACAGTGCCTGAATTCAGTAGACTTGCGGAAACCGGTGCGGTATGATGTGGTTACCGTACCGGTTTGCCTCAAAAGAAGGAGGTTAAATACAAAGATGGCAAACCAAAAATACAACATACTTTATGGCAGGCTAAGCCAGGAGGACGAGCTCAAGGGTGACTCCAACAGCATCCAGAACCAGCGTATGCTCCTTGAAAAATATGCGAGAGAAAACGGCTTCACCAACGAGAAATTCCTGTATGACGACGGTTATTCAGGCACCAACTTCAACCGCCCTGCATGGAACGACGTGATGAAGCTGATCGAGAACGGCGAGGTTGAAACACTTATAGTGAAAGACCTTTCGAGACTGGGCCGTGAATATCTGCAGGTGGGCTATTACACGGAAATCTACTTTCCGCAGCAGGGCGTCCGCTTTATCGCGGTCAACGACGGAGTCGATTCCCTCTATTCGGAAACCAACGATTTCACCCCCATGCGCAATTATTTCAATGAGCTCTACGCTAAAGACTCCAGCAAGAAGGTTCGTATTGTGAAACGTGCGCAGGCTGAACGCGGCGAACTCCTCGGCGGCAGGCCGCCTTATGGTTACAAGAGGGATGAAAACATCCGAAAGGGCATCGTACCCGACGAGGAAGCGGCTGGCGTCGTAAAGCGCATCTTCGGCCTCTGCGCCGAGGGAAAAGGCCCGAACCAGATCGCAAGGCTGCTGACCAGAGAGCAGGTACTTACACCCACCAATTACTACTACCGCAAGACAGGAGCCTCCCATGCGTCGCTGGACACCACCAGACCTTACAGCTGGAGTGGCAGCACGGTCACCGGCATCCTCGACAACAAGACTTACCTCGGACACATGGCGGGGCTTCGCTCCACGACGCTGTCCTACAAGAACAAGAAGCTCATCCGCCACCCCGAATCGGAGCAGATTCTGGTTGAGAACACCCACGAGCCGCTGATAACACAGGAGTTATGGGACATCGTACAGGATGTCCGCAAGCACAAAAAGCGGACGCCGAAGCAGATGGACGAGCCGAATATGTTCTCAGGACTTGTTTACTGCGTCGACTGCGGGAAACCGCTGGTGCTCCACCGGGCCCACACGATGGAAGCAGTGAAAAACAACTTCATGTGCTACACCTACAAAAAGAAGGGCAAGGACGTCTGCTCGGCTCACTACATCCGAGAGCTGGATTTGACACAGATCATCCTTGACGATCTGCGCAGGGTAACGCACTTCGCGAGGCAGAAGGAACGGCTGTTTGCCGAGTACATCAACCGGAAAAACAGCGCGGAGCTTCGCCGGGAGATCAATACTGTGCAGAAGGAGCTGGAGTCCATGCGGCGCAGGAACAAGGAGTTAACAGTGCTTTTCAAACGGCTCTACGAGGACAACGTGCTGGGGCGCGTAACCAACGAGCAGTTCCGCATCCTCTCCGGCGATTACAATGTCGAGCAGAAGGAGCTCTCGGCAGCCATTCCCGAGAAGGAATCCCGACTGGAGAATCTCAAGGCTTCCGCCGCCAACGTTGAAGCGTTTATCGAGAAGGCCAAGCGGTATACTGAAATCAGTGAGCTGACTCCGGAAATCTTGAGGCTGTTCATCAGCCGCATCGAGGTCGGGGAACGTGGCGAAAAATACTCCCGCACCGCCGAGCAGAGCATCCGCATCGTCTACCGCGACGTAGGTGTGATGGACAGCGTGGAGCCGGTCGAAGAAAATATGGACGAAGAAAACATCGCATAAAACAGCATGAGGCAAACGACTTTCGCCGTCCGCCTCATACAATAGGCTTTGTTCACAAAATGTCCCTATGAACGTTAACAGAAGATGACCGCGGCTTTTTTGCGGCAGTTTTTCGCAAAAATTTAACAAATCACTTGACATGCATAATTAAAACTATTAAAGTATATTAAAATATGGTTTCGGGAAAAGGTGGCACTCCCCATGAACATTCTTCTTAAAAGCGGACAGGTATACGTTAAGGGACGCTTTCAGAAAGGGGATATTCTTCTCTCCGACGGGATAATAACCGCTTTTTCCAGCAGCCTTTCCGACCGCGAGTGCGACGCGGTCTACGATTTGAATAACTGTCACCTGTTTCCGGGCTTCGCGGATGTGCATGTTCATCTGCGGGAGCCCGGTTTTTCGTACAAGGAAACTATAAAGACTGGCACGATGGCCGCCGCCAGAGGCGGTTTTACAGCGGTGTGCGCGATGCCGAACACCGATCCTGTTATAGACAGTCCGGAAACGCTTGCCGTCCTGCAGGAGCTAATAAACGGCTCCGCGCTTGTGAGAGTCGTTCCCTATGCGGCCATAACAAAGGGAGAAAAGGGGACAGAGCTTGCGGAGCTTGAAAGCGTGGCCGGCTCGGTCGCGGGCTTTTCGGACGACGGGCGAGGTGTGCAGAGCGCCGAAATCATGAAAGCCGCCATGCTGAGGGCAAAAAAGCTGGGCAAGCTGATAGCTGCTCATTGCGAGGACGAAGGGCTTCTCGGCGGAAGCGCCGTGCACGACGGAGCCTATGCGAAAAGCCTCGGCGTAAAGGGGATAAGCTCGGAGAGCGAATGGGCGCAGGTGAAGCGCGACATAGAGCTGGTCAGAGAAACGGGCTGCCGCTACCATGTGTGCCACGTTTCCACCAAGGAAAGCGTTGAGCTTATAAGGCGCGCCAAGGCCGAGGGGCTGCCAGTAAGCTGCGAGACCGCCCCTCACTACCTGCTTCTGAGCGATTCAGAGCTTAAGGACAGCGGCAGCTTCAAGATGAACCCGCCCATCAGAACGGAAGAGGACAGGACCGCTCTCATAGAAGGCATAAAAGACGGAACGATAGACGTGATAGCCACCGACCACGCGCCCCATTCTTCCGAGGAAAAGGGCAGGGGAATACTGGGGAGCCTGATGGGGGTAGTAGGGCTTGAAACGGCTTTCCCGGCGCTTTACACAGGGCTTGTAAGAAAAGGCGTCATACCGCTCTCGAGGCTGATAGAGCTTATGAGCACAAATCCAAGGCTTATTTTCGGGCTTGGAGGCGGAAAGCTTGAGACAGGCGAGAAGGCGGACCTTACGGTTTTCGACCTAGGCAGAAAATACGCTGTTGATCCCGAACGCTTCCTGACAAAGGGCCGGGCGACGCCGTTTGCCGGCATGGAGGTCTGGGGGGAGAGCGTGCTTACAGTTTGCGGCGGCAAAATCGTATGGAGGAATTTGTCTTGAATCGGGTCAATTTTGATATAATTACGAATGAGAAAATAGCGAGGGACGTTTACAAGCTCGTTCTTTACGGAGATACAAGCGACATTACCCTGCCCGGGCAATTTGTCAATATAGCTCTGGACGGATTTTTCCTGCGCCGCCCTCTATCGGTCTGCGACTGGGACCTGAGCCTGCTCACGCTTATTTACAAAACCGTCGGAGAAGGAACAAAGGCGCTTTCGGAAATGAAGAGGGGATGTCTCGACATACTGACCGGACTCGGTAACGGGTTTAACATGGAGCTTTGCGGGGACAAGCCTTTGCTGATCGGCGGAGGAGCCGGTATTCCACCTATGTACGGCCTTTGCAGGAGGCTTGTGGAAAAAGGCGCCGAGCCCGCTGTCGTGCTTGGCTTCAACACTGCGGAAGACGTTTTTTACTTCGATGAGTTTCAAAAGCTCGGAGTTCTTACCGCCATAGGCACCGCCGACGGCAGCTACGGGATACGGGGCCTTGTCACGGACGTCATAAGGGCGCTCAGGCTGAATTACAGCAGCTATTGCGCCTGCGGGCCCGAACCGATGCTGAAGGCCGTTGCGGAAGAGCTCCCCTCGCTCAAAGGGCAGCTCAGCTTCGAGGAGCGCATGGCCTGCGGATTCGGAGCCTGTATGGGCTGCAGCTGCAAGACGAAATACGGTTCAAAGCGAATTTGCAAGGACGGGCCGGTTTTGAGATCGGACGAAGTAGTTTGGTAAGGGGGAGTCTTCTTTGGCGGACATGAGCGTAACACTCTGCGGTCTCAAGCTCGACAATCCCGTTATTCCGGCGAGCGGCGTTTTCGGCTACGGCGCTGAGTTCAAGGACTTTTACGACATCAACATACTCGGTTCATTTTCATTCAAGGGTACGACAAAGGAGCCGCGCTTCGGAAATCCCACTCCCAGAATAGCCGAGTGCTGCTGCGGCATGATAAATTCAATAGGCCTTCAAAATCCGGGTATAGAGGCTGTAATCAGCGAGGAGCTCCCGAATATATCGACATATTTCAAAAAGCCGGTCATAGCGAACGTCGGGGGCTACTCCGTCAGCGAATTCGTTTACTGCGCGGAAATGCTGAGCGAAGCGCCCCAGGTAGGCATTATTGAGGTTAACATAAGCTGCCCGAACATCCACAGGGGAGGAGCGAATTTCGCATCGGACCCAAAATCGGCCGCCGAAGTCACGGCAGCGGTCCGAAAGGTTTCCAAAAAGCCCATATTCATAAAGCTCAGCCCCAACGTGACGAGCATAGCCGATGTGGCCAGGGCCTGCGAGGACGCGGGGGCCGACGGACTCAGCCTTATAAATACGCTTCTCGGCATGAGGATAGACATAAAGAGGGCGAGGCCCGTCATCGCGAACAAGGCGGGCGGTTTTTCCGGAAGGGCCATATTTCCGGTGGCGCTCAGGATGGTATACGATACCGCCGCGGCGGTAAAGATACCGATTATGGGCATGGGCGGCGTGGCCACGGCCAAAGACGTGATTGAAATGATGATGGCGGGCGCTACCGCCGTGCAGATCGGGGCGGAAAATCTCAGAAACCCGTTCGTGTGCAAGGAAATAATCGAAGAATTGCCGAGCCTTATGGCTGAACTTAATATAGAGAGGCTTGCCGATATAATCGGCATCGCACAATAGATCAGGGGGCAAATATTTGCCCCCTGAAAATAAGTGACTGAAGGAGTAAATAATGGGTAAGGATGTTATAATTGCGCTGGATTTTTCTGCTGCGGAAGAGGCGTATGCCTTCCTTGACAAATTCGGGGACGAAAAGCCCTATGTAAAAATAGGGATGGAGCTTTTTTACTCCGAGGGCCCCGGGATAGTGCATGAAATAAAGAGAAGGGGCCACAGGCTGTTTCTCGACCTTAAGCTGCACGACATACCGAACACGGTAAAAAAGGCCATGAGGGCGCTCTCCACGCTTGAGGTCGATATGTGCAACGTACATGTGGCCGGAACGATAGAGATGATGCGCGCGGCTCTGGAAGGACTAACGAGAGCCGACGGCAGCAGACCCAAACTAATAGGAGTCACTCAGCTGACTTCAACGAGCGAGGAGCAGATGCAGAAGGAACTTCTTATCGGCGTATCCATAAACGATGCTATCCTGAAGTACGCAAAAAATGCGAAGGATGCGGGTCTTGACGGCGTCGTGTGTTCGCCGCTGGAGGCCGAAATGGTCAAAAACGCCTGCGGCAAAGGCTTTATAACGGTGACGCCGGGAATAAGATTTGCAGATTCAGCTGAAGATGACCAGACAAGGATAACGACTCCGGAGAAAGCGAAGAAGACAGGTGCGGATTATATAGTGGTCGGAAGGCCAATTACGGCCTCTCCGGACCCCGTTGCCGCATACAGAAGATGCGTAAGGGAATTTGTGGACTGAGAAGGAGGAAACGATGGAAAAAAGGATTGCGAAGGACCTTTTGTCAATAGGGGCCGTTTTTTTGCGGCCGGATGAACCATTTACATGGGCAAGCGGCATAAAAAGCCCCATATACTGCGACAATCGCCTGATACTCTCAGAGCCCGAGGTTCGGGACAGGGTGGAGCAGGCGATAGCGGATACGGTGCGGAAGAATTACCCGGGCTGCGAATCACTGATGGGCACAAGCACCGCGGGCATTGCGCACGCAGCGCTTGCGGCGAACATACTGCGCCTTCCGATGGGCTACGTCCGTTCGGGGGCAAAGGACCACGGCAGGGCGAACCAGATCGAGGGCAAGCTCAGCGCGGGCGATAAGGTCGTCGTGGTGGAGGACCTGATTTCCACCGGCGGAAGCGTGATCGAGGTGGTCGAGGCCCTGAGGGCAGCGGGAGCCGAAGTGCTCGGAGTGGTCAGCATTTTCACCTACAACATGCAAAAGGGGCTCGACCGGTTGAAGGAAGCGGGAGTTAAGAACGTGAGCCTTACGAACTTTGATGTTCTCGCGGAAGTAGCCGCGGAAGAGGGGTATATTCCGAAGGGGGACGTGCTGCGCCTGATAAGGTTCCGCGACAATCCCTCGGACGAAAGCTGGATGAAGCGGGAGGAATAGGTATGCGCCATCTTATCGATATTACAGACCTGAGCGTTGACGAAATAGCGGAGCTGATCAGGACGTCAAACGACATAATAGCGAACAGGAAGGCTTATTCTGAAGTCTGCAGGGGCAGGAAGCTCGCGACGCTTTTCTTTGAGCCGAGCACGAGGACCCGCCTCAGCTTCGAGGCCGCGATGCTGGAGCTCGGAGGAGGCGTGCTGGGATTTTCCTCTGCGGACTCCAGCTCCGCGACAAAAGGAGAAAGCGTTATAGACACGGTGAGGACCGTGGCCTGCTACTCCGACATAATAGCGATGCGACACCCGAAGGAGGGCGCGCCGCTTCTCGCATCGCTCAAATCGCCGGTACCCGTTATTAACGCCGGAGACGGGGGACACAGCCACCCTACGCAGACTCTAACCGATCTTCTCACCATTCAAAGGGAGAAGGGAAGGCTTGACAACATGACCGTCGCGCTCTGCGGAGACCTGAAGTTCGGAAGGACGGTGCACTCCCTCATAGCCGCGATGTCCTTCTACGAAAATATAAAATTCATCCTTATTTCGCCGGACGAGCTTAAAATTCCGGACTATATACGCGAGGATATGAAGAGAAAGCGCAATATCGAATGGCGCGAAACGGACAAGCTCGAGGAAGGGCTGGCCGAAGCCGACATACTTTACATGACAAGGGTCCAGAGGGAGCGTTTCTTCAACGAGGCGGACTACATGAGGCTTAAGGACAGCTTCATACTCGACACGGACAAGATGCGGTACGCAAAGCCGGACACGATAATAATGCACCCGCTGCCGAGAGTCAACGAGATTTCCGTCAAGGTGGACGACGACCCTCGCGCCTGTTATTTCAAGCAGGTCGAAAACGGAAAGTTCATTCGAATGGCGCTTATCATGAGCCTGCTGGAGGTGTCGAAATGAACGTGGACGGAATAAATTCCGGTATAGTGCTGGATCACATCAAAGCCGGGAAAAGCATGCAGATATACAATTACCTCAACCTCGACGATCTTGACTGCTGCGTGGCGATAATCAAAAACGTAAAGAGCAACAAGCTGGGCAAAAAGGATATAATAAAAATCGACGCGGAAATAGATCTGGATCTTGAAATTCTGGGCTACATCGACCCGAATATAACAGTAAATATTATCAGGGACGGGCTTCTGGTCGAAAAAAAGAAGCTGAAGCTCCCCAGGGAAGTGAAAAACGTCATAAGATGCAAAAATCCCCGCTGCATATCGCTCTCCGAACGGGAAACAGACCAGATTTTCAGGCTGACGTCGCCTGAAGAGGGAATATACCGCTGCATCTACTGCGATTCGGAATCAAAGTAAAAGGACAGGGAGGCGCGCTGCGCCTCCCTGTGAGACTGTCAAAAAAGCCCGAAGGGCTTTTTTGACAAGGGGGCTGCATGACGGACGCTCTGCCGCTCCCGTGATGAGAGGTGTCATTTCCGACGTACACGCCGCCGGAAATGACAGATTTGACTTTGTTTCCGCCATTCGCGGCGGAAATTCTGCGAAGCTTTTTTGCTGTAAACAAGTTTTTTGACAAGCTGACAGGGAGGCGCGCTGCGCCTCCCTGTGAGATTTTTCATAATATCCTCGGGCAGAACCCGAAGAGAGCGCACCTGCCGCAGGCGGGGCTCCTCGCGGTGCAAACGGCCCTGCCGTGCAAAACGAGCCTGTGGCAGAAGTCCGAGGACTTCTCGGGCGGCAGCATTTCCCTTAGCGCAGACTCAATTTTCTCGGGGTCTTTAGTTTTTACGAGCCCTAAACGGTTGCTGAGCCTTATGCAGTGTGTATCGACAACCACGGCCGGCTTATTATAAACGTCGCCGAGTATGAGGTTGGCGGTTTTTCTTCCAACTCCGGGAAGCCGGAGCAGATCGTCCATGTTGTCCGGCACGCGAGAGCCGAACTCGCCGAGCAGCATCTGGGCGGAGAGCACTATGTCCCTTGCCTTGGAACGGTAAAACCCGCAGCTATGTATGATTTCCTCTATGTCCTTCGTTTCCGCGCCGGCAATCGCCTCAAGCGTAGGATACCTCGCAAAAAGGACCGGCGTAATTTTGTTGACCCTTTCGTCGGTGCATTGAGCCGCGAGACGTGTCGCGAACAAAAGCTCGTAGTCCTTTTCATAGTCGAGTGAGCATGCCGCCGAGGGGTATTCCTTTTCCAGCGCTTCAATTATGCTTTTTATGCGGGATATCTCCAATTTCACCACTCCGGCATTTATCTGTCTGAAATGATAATATCATAAAATAGTGACAAAAACCAATAATTTTTTTGATATAAAACATTGTATTATCGCGGGTTTTTAGGTATAATCCCCTTATATGTGTTTTGTATGGAGGTTTCGCGATGATCAGGGAAATCATGTCGTTTATTTCGGGTTACGACCCGGAGGTGGGCAGGGCCATAGAGCTTGAATACGCCCGCCAGAAGAGGAATATAGAGCTTATCGCATCGGAAAACATTGTCAGCGAGCCTGTTATGCTGGCTATGGGCACCGTGCTTACCAATAAATATGCAGAAGGCTATCCGTCAAAGCGCTACTACGGCGGCTGCGAGTGCGTCGACATAGTAGAGAACATAGCGATAGAACGCGCCAAGAAGCTTTTCGGCGCGAAATATGCTAACGTGCAGCCCCACAGCGGCGCTCAGGCCAACTATGCCGTTTATCATGCCCTTGTGAAGCCAGGAGACACCGTTCTCGGCATGAACCTCGACAACGGAGGGCACCTCACTCACGGCAGCAAGGCCAACTTTTCCGGCAAATACTATAACATTGTTTCCTACGGTGTCAACGGGGAAACAGGCAGGATAGATTATGACGAGCTCCGCAGTATAGCGCTTGAAACCAGGCCCAAAATGATCATAGCGGGCGCCTCGGCATATCCCAGGATCATAAATTTTGAGAGGTTTTCCGAGATCGCGAAGGAAGTCGGAGCCTATCTGATGGTGGACATGGCCCATATCGCGGGTCTTGTAGCCGGAAAGCAGCACCCGAGTCCCGTACCGTGTGCCGACGTCGTCACTACCACGACCCACAAAACGCTCAGAGGGCCGAGAGGCGGGCTCATACTCACAAACGATGAAAACATAGCGGCAAAGATCGACAAGGCCATATTCCCCGGCTCGCAGGGCGGACCGCTCATGCATGTCATAGCGTCGAAGGCGATTGCCCTGGGCGAGGCTCTCAAGCCGGAGTACGAGGAATATCAGTCGCAGATTGTCAGGAACGCCAAAGCGCTTGCGGCCCGTCTTATGGAGAACGGCGCAAAGCTGGTCTCGGACGGGACGGACAACCACCTGGTGCTCCTCGACCTTCGCCCCTTCGGGCTTAACGGAAAGGAAATGGAAGCACGCCTTGACAGCGTATATATAACCGCAAATAAGAACGCCATTCCCGGAGATACGCAGGCAAAGCTAGTCACGAGCGGTATAAGGCTCGGGACCCCCGCAGTCACCGCTAGGGGGTTCAGGGAGCAGGAGATGAAGCTCGTGGCCGATCTCATCTGCCTTGCCGCCACGGATTATGACAGGAGCGCCGACAGGATCAGGGAGACGGTGAACGAGCTCTGCGCAAAGTACCCCATTTACGAGTAATAAAAAATGAAATGAAATAAAGGCTGTCGAATCGGCAAACAAAAGCGAAAGGCGGAATAATTCCGCCTTTCAGACTGTCGAAAAAGCCCAAAGGGCTTTTTCGACAAGGGAGCTTAATGACGGCCGCTCTGCAGCGCCCGTCATGAGAGGTGTCATTTCCGACGTACACGCCGCCGGAAATGACAGATTTGACTTTTTTCCGCCATTCGCGGCGGAAATTCTGCGAAGCTTTTTGCTGTAAACAAGTTCTTTGACAAGCTCGTTGAATTGTCGG
>JAJUHD010000028.1 GCA_029268085.1 Bacillota bacterium
ATCGGCGGCAAGCTGACCGTGGACAGCACCAGCAAGCTGATTGCAAAAGGCGCTGTTGCGCCCTTCTGCATCATAGGTGCAGCGAACAGTACAAAGGATAGTGTCCTTTCTCTGGCGATTGACCTGCCAAGCGGTACTGAAATTGCATCGGTATCAGCCGCAAACGGCTCCGGCACCATACATACCTATTGGAGCCTTGTACCGACAAACGGCAATCTGAGCGTATCTAACGTAGACACCACGCCTGTCACATTAACGGGAGCCGCAACAGGTAAGCTCACATTTGCAAAGGCGGCTAGCAGCCCCACGGGCGGAGATTCCGGCAGTGCCAGCTATACCCTGACTTTTGAAACAAACGGAGGCAGTGTTATTGACAAGCTGACAAGGACCTCCGGCACAACAGTTGACCTTAGCGGCTACAAGCCGACGCGCGAGGGCTATATGTTTGCGGGCTGGTATTCCGATACTGCGCTGACCAATAAAATAACCGGCGTAACACTGACTCAAAACATCACAGTCTACGCCAGATGGACTGTGAAAGGATCAAATCCATTTGCGGATGTTTCCGACAACGATTATTACCACGACGCGGTTTTGTGGGCGGTGGAAAACGGTGTGACCAGCGGCACGGCCGCCACAATATTTAGCCCAAACGAGAATTGCACCCGCTCGCAAATGGTAGTTTTCCTGTGGAGGGCAGAGGGCTCTCCGGAACCAGCCTCTACAAATTGCCCGTTTACCGACGTAGTTCAGAGTGCCTACTATTACAAGGCTGTTCTCTGGGCAGTGGAAAAGGGCATTACGGCGGGGATTTCCGCCGCGACCTTCGGCCCCGATGACATTGTAACGCGCGGACAGGCGATGACCTTCCTGTGGCGCGCGGCGGGCAAGCCCTCGGCAGACTCCGCAAATCCCTTTGCGGATGTATCCGCAGACGCCTATTATTACAACGCGGTTTTGTGGGCTGCGAAAAAGGGGGTTACACAGGGGACTTCCACTACAAGCTTCAGCCTGGCAAGCTCCTGCACCCGTGCGCAAACAGTGACCTTTTTGTGCCGTTATACGGGTAAATAAGCCGGAGCATGACGGCACCGGCAGCGGAACATACTCCGCAAAGCCTCTCGAACGCCTCAATAAAGAGATTAACCGCCCGATGAGCCGCCAGAGTGCTCCGCTCCGAGATATTAATATAAAAAGGCTTTTCGGTTTTAAAGCATGCTCAAATAACGCTCACCCGTATCCGGAAGCAGAACAACTATGGTTTTACCCTTAAATTCCGGTCTCGCCGCGACCTTTGCCGCAGCTATTGCTGCGGCGCCGGATGAGACGCCGACAAACAGTCCCTCTGTTTCGGCGAGTTCGCGCATGGCTTCGAATGCCTCATCATCGGTAACACGGAGGACCTCGTCATAAACGGTTCTGTCCAATACCTCGGGAATGAAATTAGCGCCGATGCCCTGTATTTTATGTGGCCCGGCGCTTTTTCCTGAAAGCAGTGCGGAGCATTCCGGTTCCATTGCAAATATCTTAATAAGAGAATTTTGATCTTTAAGATATCTTCCTACTCCCGTAACTGTACCTCCCGAACCAACGCCTGCAACGAAAGCATCAACTTTGCCGTCCGTATCGCGCCAAATCTCAGGTCCTGTGGTATCGTAATGCGCCGCAGGGTTAGCGGGGTTCGAAAACTGCTCGGCAATAATACTGCCTTCGTTTTCGCGATGGAGCGCTTGAGCTTTCTCCACCGCACCGGCCATACCCCGCGCGCCTTCGGTAAGCACTATTTCAGCACCGTAGGCTTTTATCAGTTTGATCCTCTCGACGCTCATGCTGTCGGGCATGACGATTACGGTTCGGTAGCCAAGAACAGAGGCAACGGAGGCAAGCCCGACCCCAGTATTTCCGCTTGTGGCCTCGATAATCATGCCACCTTTTTTTAGCTTTCCCTCGCGTTCTGCGGCGCGAATTATTGATAGGGCGACCCTGTCCTTTGCGCTTCCGGCAGGGTTGAATCGCTCAAGCTTTGCAAGAAGCCGCGCATCAGGACAACGCTTTTTTCCGAAAGCGCCAAGCTCAACAAGCGGGGTATTTCCGATAAGCTCTGTAATATTTCTGAATATTCTTTCCATCTTCCATCGCCTCAAAGAGTTTTCTTTCAACAAACTGTTGAAAAATTCGATTCTGATATGTATAATACTTCAATATAACCGCAATAACAAGGGAGAAGTTTATTTTGCGCCGTTATTATAGGGCGCGAAACCGGAAAGGCAAGTGTCATATTATGAAACGTACGAAAATTTCCGCGCTGTATGCGGACGCCGCTGCTTTTACAAGCGAAGAGATTACAGTCTGCGGTTGGGTGCGTACCCTCCGAGACATGAAAAATTTTGCATTTGCAGAGCTCAACGACGGCAGCTCACACAAAAGTCTGCAAGTCGTTTTTGACCGAAATACGTTAAATAATTATGATGAAATCGCACGCCAGAACGTCGGCGCCGCCCTTATTATTAAGGGAAATCTCGTACTGACGCCCGAAGCGAAGCAGCCTTTTGAGCTTAAAGCTTCCTCCGTCGAGATTGAGGGGGTTTCAACTCCGGATTATCCGCTCCAGAAAAAACGCCACAGCCTTGAATATCTGCGAACGATCGCGCATCTTCGCCCGCGCACGAACCTTTTCTCTGCCGTGTTCCGCGTCCGCAGCGTGGCGGCCGCCGCAATACACGAGTATTTTCAGCAGAAGGGCTTTGTTTATGTCCACACACCTATCATTACAGGCTCGGACTGCGAGGGCGCGGGCGAGATGTTCCGCGTTACCACCTTGGACATTGAAAACCCGCCGCGTACAGAGGACGGAAAGATCGATAACTCCAAGGATTTCTTTGGTAAAGTAACGAACCTCACCGTTTCCGGCCAGCTCAATGCTGAAAACTTCGCCATGGCCTTTGGCGATGTTTATACCTTCGGGCCTACCTTCCGCGCGGAGAACTCAAACACGCAGCGTCACGCCGCCGAATTCTGGATGATTGAACCAGAAATGGCTTTCGCAGATCTTGCCGACTATATGGATAACGCGGAAGGGCTTATTAAATACGTTATTCGCGCAGTAATGGAAAGATGCCCGCAGGAGATGGAGTTTTTTAACAGCTTTGTGGACACAGGTTTGCTTGAGCGCCTCAACCATGTCGCAGGTTCGGACTTCGGCAGGGTTACCTACACCGAGGCGGTTGAGATTCTTAAGAAGCATAATGACGAGTTCGACTACAAGGTCGAGTGGGGGACAGACCTTCAGACCGAGCACGAGCGTTATTTGACTGAGAAGATATTTAAAAAGCCCATATTTGTAACAAACTATCCTAAAGAGATAAAGGCTTTTTATATGCGGCTTGATGACGACGGAAGAACCGTTGCGGCGGCGGATTGCCTTGTTCCCGCGATCGGGGAGATCGTCGGAGGCAGCCAACGTGAGGAACGGCTCGAGGTCCTTGAAAAACGTATGGATGAGCTGGGCCTCAATAAGGAAGATTACTGGTGGTATCTCGATCTGCGCCGCTACGGCTCCTGCCGCCATGCGGGCTATGGTCTGGGTTTCGAACGCCTCATCATGTATTTAACGGGCGTCAGCAACATCCGCGACGTGGAACTGCATCCGAGGACAGTCGGCAACGCTGAGTTCTAAAATAGGTAAGAAAACCACGTATTTGCATAGATATAAAAAAGACCTTCGTTTTTTGAACGAAGGTCTTTTTTTCACGCAAACTTTTCACGTTCCTTTACCGCAAGCTTATCGCAGCGGTTATTATACTCGTTGTCGGCGTGTCCCTTGACCCAATGAAAGCTTACGGTGTGGATGCTGAGCAGTCTGTCGAGTTCCTGCCAGAGATCAATGTTCTTGAGCTCGCCGCCTTTGCGCTTCCAGTTCTTTGCCTTCCAGCTTTGGAGCCAGTGCTCGTTAATTGCATTAGCGATGTACTGCGAATCGGTGTAGAGATCAACCTCACAGGGTTCTTTCAGCGCGGATAACGCCGCAATCGCGCCGAGAAGCTCCATACGGTTGTTAGTAGTTTCCTTTTCCCCGCCGGATAGCTCGCGCTCAACATCCTTATAACGGAGGATTGCACCCCAGCCGCCGGGGCCGGGGTTTCCCGAGCAGGCTCCGTCAGTATAGATAGTTACTTTTTTCATATAAAGTTCCGTCAATCCTGCGGCGGTTCTTGCGCTGGGATATCCTCGCCTTCTTCCTTATCCGTTCTCGCGACCGAGATTACCTTAGAGCCTTCCGCAACGCGCATCAGGCGGACACCTTGCGTGGCCCTGCCGAAGGTGCTTATGCTGGCGGCCGCCATGCGGATGATCGTTCCGTCATCGGATATTAGCAGGACGTCGTCGTTATCGTCGACAACCTTTACGTCTGCAACTTTACCCGTTTTGTCGGTAACATGATAGTTTTTAAGCCCCATGCCGCCGCGGTGCTGAGGCGTGCCGTCGTTGCCGCGCAGGTACTCCTCAATAGCCGTACGCTTGCCGTAGCCGTTTTCGGTGACGGAGAGCAGGGCCCCGCCCTCGCGGGCACGTGCCGCGCCGACAACATAGTCGCCATCGCGTAGCTTTATGCCGCGTACGCCGGTCGCCGTTCTGCCCATCGGACGGACATCGTTTTCATCAAAGCAGATCGCCATGCCGTCATGGGTCGCGATGAGAATGTTCTGTTTGCCGTCGGTCCTGCGGACGGAGATAAGTTCGTCACCATCCTCGATATTGATCGCGCGGATGCCGACGCTCCTGATGTTCTTTAGCTCATTGAGATACATTCTCTTTACAGTTCCGTTCCTCGTTATCATAACGAGATACTCATCTTCGGCTTCAAGATCGCGTGTCTGAATCATCGCGCTCACCTTCTCGCCCGGATCGATGGGCAGAAGGTTCACAATATTAGTACCCTTAGCGGTGCGTCCAGCCTCAGGGATATGGTAGCCTTTCTTGCGGTAGACTCTTCCGAAATTTGTGAAGAAGAGGATATAGTCATGCGTCGAGGCTGTAAACACGGTCTCAACATAGTCCTCCTCTCGGAGGGACTGAGCTGTGATGCCCTTTCCGCCGCGGCGCTGCGCCTTGTAGGTGTCAGCGGGCAGGCGCTTTATATAGCCCGCGTGAGTTAATGTATATACGCAGGCCTCCTCGTCTATGAGGTCCTCGATGTCGATATCATCCTCGATGTCCTGTATTTCGGTCATTCGGTCATCACCGTATTTATTGCTGATCTCAAGGAGCTCATTTTTCAGAACATCCTTGATCATCTCTTCTGAGGATAACAGTTTATTAAAATAAGCAATTTTTTCTTCCAACTCGCGATATTCGTTCTCAAGCTTTTCTTTCTCAAGGCCCTGCAAACGTTTGAGCTGCATGTCAAGGATGGCCTGCGCCTGAATATCGGAAAGGCCAAAGCGCGTCATGAGGTTTTGCTTAGCGTCGTCGTAGCTCTCGCGGATTATTTTTATTACCTCGTCGATGTTGTCCTGCGCGATAAGCAGGCCTTCCAGAAGATGAGCACGCTCCATGGCCTTGTTGAGATCGAACTTTGTCCTGCGGACTATAATCTCTTTCTGGAATGACAGGTACTCGTCCAGAATATGGCGCAGGGAAAGTATCTTCGGCTGTGTCTGGTTCTGTACCAGCGCCAGCATATTGATAGCAAAGGAGGACTGCAGCTGCGTCTGAGCGAAAAGGCGATTAAGAACAACCTGCGTGTTTGCATCCTTTTTGAGTTCGATGACAATGCGCATGCCGTTACGGTCTGATTCGTCACGGAGACCCGAGATGCCATCCAGACGCTTGTCGCGCACCTGATCGGCGATATTTTCGATAAGAGTTCTTTTGTTGACCTGATAAGGCAGTTCCGTAACGATAATACGGAAACGCCCCTGACCATATTCCTCAATTTCTGTGCGGGCTCGAATGACTACGCGGCCCTTTCCCGTTGCATAGGCGGAGCGGATACCCGCCCTGCCCATAATAATGCCCTTCGTCGGGAAATCGGGGCCGGTAATATGTTCCATGAGGTCCGAAAGATCCGCTTCGGGGTTTTCCAGAACACAGACGCAGGCGCCGATGACCTCTCGGAGGTTGTGCGGCGGAATGTTCGTAGCCATTCCGACCGCAATTCCGCTTGAGCCGTTCACGAGAAGGTTAGGGAAACGGCTGGGCAGGACGCGAGGTTCCTTGCGGGTCTCGTCAAAGTTCGGATCCCAGTCGACCGTATCCTTTTCGATGTCCCTGAGGAGCTCGTCGGATATCTTTGACATCCTCGCCTCGGTGTAACGGTAAGCCGCCGCGGGGTCACCGTCAATCGAGCCGAAGTTTCCGTGTCCGTCTACGAGAACATAGCGCATTGAAAAATCCTGTGCCAGACGCACCAGCGCGTCGTAAACAGACTGGTCACCGTGCGGGTGATAGCGGCCCAGCACGTCGCCGACGCAGGTCGCGGATTTTTTGAAGGGACGGTCGCTTGTGAGATTATCCTCGTACATCGCATAGAGTATGCGGCGATGGACGGGTTTCAGACCGTCACGTACGTCGGGCAGGGCTCTGCCGACAATAACGCTCATTGCGTAGTCGATGTATGAAGTCTGCATCTCGCCGACAAGTTCGGACGAGATGATTTTCTGTTCGGGATACCGGATATCCTCCGGCTTATAATCTTTTGCCATTATGTGACCACCTTAATTTCCGGCCGTGCGCCGGAATGATTAGCCCGGATTTGCCGGGGGACGGCGAGAGCTTAAAGGGGAACTAGTCCCGATGTCTCTTATTATATATCCAGATTAACCGCGTATTTCGCGTTTTTCTCGATAAATTCCTTTCTAGGCTCAACTTTTTCTCCCATCAGGATAGTAAAGATTTCATCCGCCGCAATCGCGTCCTCAAGCGTAATGCGTTTGAGGGTACGGGTCTCCGGGTTCATCGTGGTATCCCAGAGCTCGTGTGGATCCATTTCGCCGAGACCTTTGTTGCGGCTGATATCGATCTTGCCCTTACCGTCCTCGCCGCGCATTTCAGCGGAAATTCGGTCGCGCTCCTCGTCGGAAAAGGCATAGCGCGTCTGCTTGCCGCGAACGAGCTTATAGAGCGGGGGCATTGCGGCATAGACATAACCGTGCTCTATTAGAGGCCGCATGAAGCGGAAAAAGAAGGTCAGAAGGAGGGTGCGGATATGGCTGCCGTCGACATCCGCATCGGCCATGATGATGACCTTGTGATAGCGGAGCTTTGAGACATCGAAGTCCTCGCCCAGTCCCGCACCCAAAGCGGTTATGACGGGCATCAGCTTGTCGTTCGTATAAACCTTGTCGGCGCGCGCCTTTTCGACGTTGAGCATCTTGCCCCAAAGCGGCAGGATGGCCTGAAAACGGCTGTCGCGTCCGCCGGTCGCGCTGCCTCCCGCGGAGTCGCCCTCTACAATATAGATTTCGGTCAGCGACGGATCGCGTTCGTTGCAGTCGCGGAGCTTGCCGGGAAGCGTAGAGCCCTCCAGCGCGTTCTTGCGGCGGATATTCTCTCTTGCCCTGCGGGCTGCCTCGCGCGCTCTGCTCGCGGTCAGCGCCTTTTCGAGGATGACCCGGCCGACGGCTGGATTTTCTTCAAGGTAGGTTGTGAGCTTTTCCGAGACAATATTGTCTACCAGAGTCCTTATCTCGCTGTTTCCGAGCTTTGCCTTGGTTTGACCCTCGAACTGGGCTTCCGTAAGCTTTACTGAAATAATGCAGGCAAGACCCTCTCGGCAGTCTTCCCCGGAGACCTTATCGTCGTTTTTTAGAAGGCCGATCTTCTGCCCGTAGGCGTTGAAAACGCGGGTCAGCGCGGTTTTGAAGCCGGTTTCGTGCATACCGCCTTCAGGCGTGTGGATATTGTTTGCAAAGGACAAAATAGTTTCGTTGTAGCTATCGTTATACTGGATAGCAATTTCCGCTATACTGTCCTCCCTGCCGCCTGACATATAAATAACATCATTGTGCAGGGCTGTCTTGGCGCGATTGAGATACTTTACAAATTCTCGTATGCCGCCCTCATAGCGCATCTCGTCGCGCACAGTCTCGTTTCCGCGTTTGTCCTCAGTCGCGATATGCAGGCCAGCGTTGAGGAAGGCCTGTTCTCTCATGCGGATATGGAGAGTCTCATAATCATAGACCGTGTCTTCGAAAATCTCGGGGTCTGGCTTGAAGCGGACGACTGTTCCGGTATGGTCGGTCGTTCCCACTATCTTCATCTCCTGCGTAATATTCCCGCGGGAGAACTTCATCTGATAAATGTTGCCGTTTTTGTGAACATCGACTTCCAGCCACTCCGAAAGAGCGTTAACGACTGAGGCGCCGACACCGTGAAGGCCGCCGGAGACCTTATAGCCTCCTCCGCCGAACTTTCCGCCTGCGTGCAGGACGGTATAAACGACTTCAAGCGCAGGCTTTCCCGTCTGCTCCTGTATGTCGACGGGTATGCCACGGCCATTGTCGGAAACGCGTATTGTGTTTCCGGGCTCAATTGATACTTCTATATGGGTACAGTAACCTGCCAGAGCTTCGTCGATCGCGTTGTCCACGATCTCATAGACGAGGTGATGAAGGCCGCTTGAGGATGTCGAGCCGATATACATACCCGGCCTTTTGCGGACTGCTTCCAGCCCCTCGAGGACCTGGATCTGCGAAGCGTCGTATTCCTGTGTTATCTTATCGGTGATTTCAGCCATTTGATTCTTCCTTCCGTTTGCTTCAAAAGGGTCATTTTATTCAAAACTCAGCGTATTCGCCCTTTTGAGAAGGGTCGAGGACGCGAGCTGCGACAGATATAATGTCTGGCTGCCGTCCTGCTTTTGGCAGACGACAAAAGATTTCGGCAGATCGTCACAGACATTGACGACCTGTCCGTTTTTTTCTGCGGCGGTGAGATATGCTCTCGTTATATGCGAGTGGGACGCGTTATCCAGATCGCACACGGCGATGATATCCGAATGCGCCACGACGACGTTTTTTCCAAGATGAAGGTACATATTTCCTCCTTAAAGCCGGACTATACGTCCTCCGGCGACACTAATTATCTTTCCTTCTGTGCGCTCTTTCAGCCGTCCGTCCTCGCAGCAGGTGATGAGAGTCTGTCCAGCGCCTATCCTGTTCAGGACGAACTCCTGACGCTTTGCGTCCAGTTCACTCAAAACATCGTCCAACAAGAGAATTGGGCAGTCGCCGGTATCTTGAAACGATATATCGCGTTCGGCCATTTTCAGGGAAAGCGCCGCTGTGCGTGTCTGACCCTGCGAGGCGAAAAGTCTGGCGTTTACGCCGTTGATACATATTTCAAGATCGTCCTTGTGTATGCCGGAAAGGACATTTCCTGATGCGATCTCCGCTTCCCTGTGCGTCCTTTGATGTTCAATAAGCTCGGGATATATCTCAGAAGCCGGAGCGAAGGGGTCTGTTACGGTACTTACGGTCTGATATTCAAGCAAAAGCTCCTCGCCGCTGCCGGAAAACTCGCTGTGTATAGGCACTGCCGCTTCCTTGAGCTTTTTTGCAAATGCCGCGCGGTATCTGATGATTTGTGCGGAGCAGCGGCACATGCTGTCCGAGAATTCATCAAGCGTATCAAGAAGCGAGGGCTTTTCTCGCCAGTCCGAAAGGATACGCTTTTTGTGCTCGTAAAGCCGCGTATATTCGGAAATGAGCGCCGCATAAGAGGGGCGGAGCTGGGAGATAGCCATGTCCATAAACCGGCGGCGTGCCTTAGCTCCGTCCTTTATCATATTCAGGTCGTCCGGACAGAAAAGGACCACACGAAGAATTTCGGACAGGTCGGAGGCGTTTTTCCGGACTCCGTTGACTTGTATTTGTTTTCTGGTTCCGCGGTTCATGGCTATCTCAATGAGCTGCTCGCGCTCCGCGGAAAAGACATTTGCGGTTACTTTGGCGTGATGACTGCCAAAGGTGATAAGCTCGCTGTCGATCCGTGTACGGAAGCCATGACCGCAGCTGAGAAGGTATATCGCTTCAAGAAAATTCGTCTTTCCCTGCGCGTTCTCGCCCGTTATAACATTGATTCCGGGAGACAGTTCGACCGTTTCGTCGGTATAATTCCGAAAACCTTCCAGACGTACGGAACTTACGATCATTCCGCGCCTCCGCGGACGAGATATTCGTTTCCTCCAAGGGAGACGGTATCACCGTTATACAGTTTTTTCCCGCGCAGGGTGCAGATCTCGCCGTTGACCTTGACCTGCCCGTCCTGTATGAGGAGCTTTGCCTCGCCGCCGGATTCAACTGCGGCCGCAAACTTGAGGAGCGCGTCAAGGCGGATAAATTCTGTGCGGATTTCTATTACTTCAGGTTCTGTCATATCGATGGCCTTTCTGCTAAGCCTTAAGTCTGACGGGCAGGATCATGTAAAGGAACTTATCGCTCCCGTCTTCCGGGACGATTACGCAGGGGGACGAGCCGGAATTGAGGCAAATCTCGAGTTTATCGGACGGAGCCGCTTTGAGAGCGTCCTGAAGATAACGGTTGTTGAAGCCAATTTCAAGACCTTCTCCGTCGCCTTCATATTCGCATATATCCTCGCCCTTGCCGATCGCTGTAACGCAGTACATGTTGAGCTTATTTCTTCCAAAAACGCAGCGCAGAGGGTTTTTTATCCTGTCGTCAATAATGAGCGAAACGCGGTCAACCGCCCGCAGGACTTTTGTTCGCTCGGCCTTTATTCTATATGAGTAGTCCTTAGGGATCGCTTTTTTGTAATCAAGGAATTCGCCCTCAAGTCTTCGCGTTATCAAAACGCAGTTTCCGACGGAGAAGGAAATGTGCTTTGCTCCCAGAACTATCTTAACCGTTTCGTCGGTGTCGGAACACATCTTTACCAGATCGTTTAGTGCCGTTCCCGGAGCAATGAAACTGCAGTCGTTCATATCGGAGGATTCGGGCGTTTCGCGGCGCAGCGCTAGCCTGTAGCCGTCGACCGCGACGACTGTGAGCTTGCCGCTCTCGATCTCAAAGAGAGCGCCCGTATAAACGGGCCTCGCCTCATTGTCGCTTACGGCAAAGATCGTCTGGTCTATCATCTCCTTAATGGTTTTCTGGGGTATGGAAACCGCTTTCTGGTGCTCGACGGAGGGAAGCTCGGGATAGCTTTCCGAATACATGCCCATTATGGAGAAGTCCGCGTTGCCGCAGGTGATACGGGTCAGATTATTGTCGTCCGTAGAAACCGTAACGATATCGTCAGGCAGGCTGCGGACTATGTTGTCGAATAGCCTCGCGGAAATGATTACGGAGCCGGGTTCCGCGACATCAGCCGCAAAATTAGTGTAAATGCCCTTGACCAGATCATAGCCGGTGATCTTTATCCCGACGGACGCTTCGATGAGAAGGCCTTCAAGAGCAGGATTCGGACTTTTTGAGGCGGCGGCGCGCGAAGCTGTTGCGACCGCAGACTGAAGCAGGTATTTTTCACATGTGAATTTCATATATCGTTTCCTCCGTTAATGTGTAATTCTTCGGACGCTCACTGCCCGTGAGAGGTGTTTATGTTGCTCGTTATGTCGCGTATCGTACTGCTGATGGAGGCGTCTTTGATAATGAGCTCCTCTACCTTTCTGATAGAGCTAAGAACGGTGGAGTGATTTCTGTCCTCATACTGCTCGCCAATATCCTTGAGAGAAAGGTTCGTTAGACTGCGCATGAGGTACATCGATATCTGGCGGGCCATCGCCGTGTTTTTTGAGCGCCGCTGTCCGCGCAGATCGTCCGGCTCAAGAGAATAGTAGCGCGCCGTTTCTTCGATTATGATATCGGGAGTCGGGACAAATTCGCCGACGCGGATAACGTCTTTAATGGCTCTCTTTGCGGAGGCAATGTTAATTTCGTCGTTAAGTATGGAGTTATAGGCTGTGAGACGCTTGACGACTCCCTCAATCTGGCGGATGTTGGATTTGATAGTATCCGCTATGTACTCGACCACATCGTCCGGCAAAACCATGCCTAGCTGTGCCGCCTTGTTTCGGATAATCGCCATGCGCGTCTCAATATCAGGCGGCTGGATGTCCGCCATAAGGCCTCCCTCAAAGCGGGTGCGGAGCCTGTCCTCAAGTTTGTTCATTTCCATAGGGGGACGGTCGGATGTGATGACGATCTGTTTTCCGGCTTCGTAAAGGTTGTTGAAGGTGTGGAAAAATTCCTCCTGCACGCCAATTTTGCCTGCGATGAATTGGATATCGTCGACGAGGAGAAGGTCCACATAGCGGTATTTGTTGCGGAACTCCTCCTGAGTGTTGTCCTTAATGGACTGGACCATCTGGTTTATAAAGTCGTCACCCTTGACGTAGGCAATCTTTGCGGCGCTGTTAGTCTCGTGTATCTTTTGCCCGATCGCAAGGAGCAGATGCGTCTTGCCAAGGCCGGAGTTGCCGTAGATGAAGAGCGGGTTATATGCAACTCCGGGGTTATCGGCGACTGCAACCGCTGCGGCATGCGCAAACTTGTTGGAGTTGCCGACGATGAACTTGTCGAAGGTATAGCCCGCGACCTCGGGCAGGCTGTCATCGGTCTCGCAGCTCTGCTCATAGTCCTCGAGCTCATCCTCCGCAAGCACAAGAAGATCGAACGGGCAGGAAAAAAGCTCCGTCAGGGCGGAGGTTATTGCTCCCGCGAAGCGCTGGGTAATGATGTTGCGTTTAAACTCGGTTGGAGTATATATGACAAGGCGTGTATCCGAGATCTCCACCGGCTTGCAATCGGAAAACCAGGTGTTGATGGAGGTGCTGGTGAGCTCCGTCGAAAGGATGCCCATGATGCTGTTCCAAACGTCGCTTAACGAATTCATCGGTATATGATCTCCTTTTTCGGAAGGGATAAGAATTGCTTTTGCATCAGTTCTATAACTAATTTATTATAACAAAAAAGCGGCATTAATACAAGTAATTTTTACATATAAATATAATAATGTATATTATGACTCGTTCGGCATTTTTAGCTTGATAAAACCGACGCAAAGGCGTAAAATATGAATACCCCGGATATTTTCTCGTTCGGGGATAATTGCGTATGCCCGAAAATAGGATTTTTGCGCCGAAAGGAATTATAATGTTCACTTTAGCACAGGCGGTTTTCAACGACAGGAACATTAACCTCCTTCCCTCTTATGTGGAAGGGGGCGCTTTGCCTGCCCTTATTGTCGGCACGGGCAAAACGGGCAGAGCAAATATTGCCGCGGGTCTGAGGCTCAAAACCGGCAGGCCACTTTTCGTTGTCTGCGCGGACGAGACCGCGGCGGATAATTTCAAACGCGATCTGGAGCAGTATCTGGAAGAGCCCTGCGAGACCCTTTTCTCCCGCGACATGAACTTCTACGGAGCGGAGGGCGTCTCGCGTGAAAATGAGCAGCGGCGAATAAGGATTCTCTATGCGCTTATTAAAAATAAAGCCCCTGTTGTCGTTTGCACGGTCACTGGGCTTTTGCAGAGGACGCTCCCGCCGGAGGCGCTGGCTTCTTCGGCCCTAATGATAGAGGACGGAAAAACCGTTCCGCCCGAGGAGGTCGAAAGAGCGCTTATCCGCTGCGGCTATAACAGAAGCGCTCAGGTCGAAGGACCGGGTCAGTTTTCGCGGCGCGGAGGCATATTGGACTTTTTCTCTCCCGCCTATGAGAATCCCGTTCGTTGTGAATTTTGGGGCGATGAGGTCGACTCCATGGGCTTTTTCGATACGGACAGCCAGCGGCGAACTGAGAGCATGGAGAGTTGTGAAATTCTCCCTTCAAGAGAAATATTGCCGACTTTGGGTGACAGCGGGATACTTTTAGATAGAATCCACGATCTCATCAAGCAGGCGGAAAAGCGCGGTAATTTAAAGCTTGCTTCGACTCTGCGCGAGGATGCGGAGAAGTTTTCCGAAACCGGCAGCATAGCGGCTTCAGACCGGTATGCCGCGCTCATTTATCCAAGCTTTGTAACCGCGCTTGATTATATCCCCAGGGACGCGCTTGTCTTTCTTGATAAGCCGGCAAAAATCTCGGAAACCGCGACGGCGTTTTTTAAGCAGCATGCAGAGGATCTGAAAATACTCCTTGAAAGCGGGCTTGTCGCGGGCAGGGCGGCACAGTTTTTCCTGCCCTGGGAGATGGCCGGAGAAAGGCTTCACGACTTTGCACTCCTGATGTCGGACAATTTCACGTCCGGCCGTTATCCGGTCGAACCGAAGAGCATCGTCTCCGTAACGGCAAAACAGCTTCCGTCCTACGGCGGCAGCGCCGAAACCGCAATCGAGGATGTTAAGCATTATATCAGCCAGAAGTTCAGCGTCGTTGTACTGGCTTCCGATAAGAGACGCGCCGAGATCCTTTGCGACTATTTCGTCGGCAAGGGGGTCAAGACCTCGCTTGATACGGAACTGAAAAAGCTCCCGCCTGAAGGAAGCTGCGTCATATCGGTAGGAGCCCTCTCCACAGGTTATGAGTATCCGGACGCAAAGCTGGCGGTTCTGACGGATAATCAGATAGTACAGGGCGGGCTCCGCAAGCAGAAAAAGAAAAAAGCCCTCAAGGACAGGCAGGGTATACTGAGTTATGCAGATCTCTCAGTCGGCGACCTTGTCGTCCATGAATACCATGGCATAGGCCGTTTTGCCGGTATTTTCAAAATGCCTGTGGACGGCATAGATAAGGACTATGTAAAAATATGCTACGCGGGCACGGACTGCCTGTATGTTCCCGCGACCCAGCTTGACCTTGTCTCGAAATATATCGGAGGCGGAGAGGACACGCCCGTCAGGCTCTCAAAAATGGGCGGCACCGAGTGGACTAAAACAAAGGCCCGCGCCAAGGCCGCGACGAAAGAGCTTGCGAAGGAGCTTATACGGCTTTATGCGGAAAGGCGGAAGCTCAAGGGCCACGCATTTGCACCGGATTCTCCTTGGCAGATAGAATTTGAGGAAAAATTCGGCTATCAGGAGACTGACGACCAGCTTCGGAGTATCGCGGAGATAAAAGCGGACATGGAAAAAGACCAGCCAATGGACAGGCTGCTCTGCGGAGATGTAGGCTACGGCAAGACCGAGGTTGCCCTCCGCGCGATAATGAAATGCATACTCGACGGCAAGCAGGCAGCCTTCCTCGTTCCGACCACGGTACTTGCCCAGCAGCATTACCAGACAGCCGTTCAGCGGTTTTACGGATTCCCAATCAGCATACATCTTTTGAACCGCTACCGCACGCCCGCGCAAGTCAGGCAGACTCTTCTGGACATGAAAAGCGGGAAGGCGGACCTCGTTATCGGTACCCACAGGCTGCTGCAGAAGGATATCGTTTTCAAGGACCTTGGGCTTCTGGTTGTGGACGAGGAACAGCGCTTCGGTGTCTCACATAAGGAGCGCTTAAAGGAGATGAGCCGTCAGGTCGACAGTCTGACACTTTCGGCGACGCCGATACCAAGGACGCTGAATATGGCGCTTTCGGGGCTTCGCGACATGTCCACAATCGAGGAACCGCCGCAGAACAGACAGCCGGTCCAAACCTACGTTATGGAGCATGACTGGGGCGTTGTGTGCGATGCAATAAAGCGCGAGCTTCTGCGCGGCGGCCAGGTTTACTATGTCCACAACCGTATCGAGAGCATTGAGCGCACCGCGTCACGCATTAAAAAAATGCTCGAAGACGCGGCTGTGTCTGTCGCTCACGGACAGATGGATGAGGACACCCTCTCAAGCGTTATGGAAAGCATGGTCGCGGGCGATACGCAGGTGCTGGTCTGCACGACGATAATCGAAACGGGCATCGACATCCCGAATGTCAATACTCTTATAATAGAGGATGCTGACAGACTGGGCCTTGCCCAGCTCCACCAGCTGCGCGGCAGGGTCGGACGCTCATCAAGGCGCGCGAGCGCATATCTCACCTTCCGTAAGGATAAGGTTTTAACGGAGGTTGCCGAGAAACGCCTTTCCGCGATTCGTGAGTTTGCAGAGTTCAACTCGGGCTTCCGCATAGCGATGCGCGATCTTGAAATACGCGGGGCTGGGAACCTGCTTGGCGCCGAGCAGTCGGGCCATCTTATCGACGTGGGATACGATCTGTACTTAAAATTGCTTGAGGAGGCAGTTTTGGAGGAAAAAGGCCAGAAGCCGAGAGTGCATACCTCGTGCAGCGCCGACCTTGCAGTTTCCGCAAATATTCCGGACAGCTATGTGCCAAGCTCCGAGCAGCGCATGGATCTCTATCGCCGTATCGCTCTGATACGGTCCGAGGAGGAGGCCGACGACCTCACGGACGAGATGATAGACCGCTTCGGTGATCCGCCGGCGAGCGTCAATGCTCTTATCCATGTTGCGCTTTTGCGCGGAGAGGCAGAGGAGGCAGGCATCATTGAGATATCGCAAAAATCGGGCTACCTTCTTTTTACGCTTTCGGATTTCAATATGGCTAAGGTGTCCGTTCTACATGGACAGACTGAGTATAAAGGTCGAGTCAAGGTCGAACCGGGCGCAAAGCCCTGCCTAAGCCTCCGTTTACGTTCGGGCAAACGAATTATCGAAACGGCCAGAAAATTTGTCGCGGACTATAAAGCTGCGGCCTTGCCTGCGACGGAATAATGTTTACAATTTCCGACTTGTTACACAAGCCTTACTGTGTTATTATGCTAAAAAGCATTTATACATTATAATCAATGTGCTGCTGATTAAGTAATTAGCGGCACTAAGGAGAACATGATGAAAACAAAACTGATTCCTTTTGTCCTTGCGGCCGCTGTCTGCCTAAGCCTGTTCGCGGGTTGCCAGAGCAGCGAGCTCCATTCATATTCCGAGGACGCAGCGAGTGCAAGCCCATCTACATCCGCAGATACTGCTCAAACGACGAAAGACTATACTCCTGCCTATGAATCATATGACCCGGACGAGGTTATGCTTACGGTAAACGGAATAGATGTCACATGGGGCGAGCTTTTCTATTGGTATCAGTTCGATGTCAGCAATATTGAAAACGTGAACGGGGATATATCGGATTGGGACGCCGAATGCAGCTTTGCTGCGGGTAAAACAAACCGCGAATATGTGACGGAAAACGCTCTCGATACCGTCAAGCATTACTGCGCATTGGAAAGCAAGGCAAAGGAAATGGGCGTCGGGTTGACGGACGAAGATAAAGCAGAGCTCCAGGCTACATGGGAGAGCAATGTACAGAGCTACGGAAACGGCGATGAGCAGGCGTTTATTGAATATCTTGCGAAAGCCTTCCTCACCAAGGACCTGTTCGACCATCTGAGCGAGGTAAACAAGCTCTATGCCCGCGTGCTTGAAAATATGTTCGGTGCAAACGGCGAAAAGATCAGCGAGGATGAGGTTATTCAAAAAGCAACCGATATGGGTTATGTCCGCGCGAAGCACATATTGCTCTCAACAAAGGACGATACTGGCGCGGCACTTCCGGATGATCAGATCGCGGAAAAGAAAACGACTGCTGATAAGCTTCTCGCGGAGCTTAAAGGCATAACAGATAAGACGCAGCTTGAAACCCGATTTGACGAACTCATCAAGGAATACGGCGAAGACCCCGGTTCGGAGTATTATACGGACGGTTATACTTTCCAGTCCGGAGCGGGTACGATGGATACATCATTTGAGACAGCGGCGACAGAGCTTGGCGAATATGAGCTTTCGGGAGTCGTCAAGAGCGACTACGGCTATCATATAATCCTGCGTCTTCCGCTTAAGGCGGGCGCCGCGGTTGAATTTACTAGTGAGACCGATATGACTCCGCTTTCCTATTATGTTGCGCAGGATATGTTTACTGCGGAAACCGACAATTGGGCGGAAGAAAGCAAAGTCGAATACACTGATACCTATAAAAAAATGGACCTCGCGGAGGTTTTCTCCAAAGCGATCAGGACAAGCTCTGCCGGATAACATTTTCACAATAAATAATATATAATGTATAGCACGGAGCGTACCGGCAGGTGCGCTCCGTTTTTCAGCAATATTAGGGCTTATTTTGGAGATACAGCATAAAGGGCTTGATAAGAAAAGGAAATACTATATTTAGATGGCGAAAAAGGAGTGTAAAATAAAGTTCAAAAAGGCAAAAAAAGAGCACAAAAACGGCTTGACAAGAGATAGAGGAGGTGTTATTATAAACAAGCTCTCGCCACGGGGGCGGGTCAAGAAGCTGCTGGGAAGCAGAAAAAAGTGCTTGACAAACATAACAGCGATGTG
>JAJUHD010000029.1 GCA_029268085.1 Bacillota bacterium
AACGCTTTTGTCCGCGCTTCAGAACAGCGACGGCGGTTATTCAAGCGGCAATGCCGCAAATTCCGAGAGCTGCGCTCAGGTCATTATTGCACTATGCGAGCTTGGCATAAGCCTTGACGACGAACGCTTTGTAAAAAACGGTAACCGTCTGCTTGACAAGCTGCTTACATACCAGCTCCCGGATGGCGGCTTCGAGCATGTGAAGGGCGGCGGCTCCAACGGGACAGCAACCGAACAAGCCCTGCTTGCACTTGCGGCGGCAAAGCGCGCCGAATACGGCAAAGTCAGCCTGTATAAGATGGTGACATTTTCGGATATTCAAGGGTACGAAAATCAGAACAAAATCGAGGCTCTTGCAAACGCCGGACTGGTTAGCGGGATGGGTAGCGGGCTTTTCGAGCCGCACAAAACAATGACGCGCGCAGAGTTCTGCTCCATCACGGTGAAGGCTTTAGGGCTTGAAAAGAAAACGTCGGCCCTATTTGCAGACGTTCCGCAAGACGCTTGGTATTCCGGGTATGTCGGCGCGGCCTACAATGCCGGCATCATAAAAGGAAGCTCCGCAACAACCTTCACGCCGAACGGCACGATAACCGATGTGGAGGCTCGTATCATGCTCTCCCGAGCTGCCGTTCTGCTGGGGCTGCGTGACAAACCGGAGGAGGGCTGGTATCCTTCCGCTGTCTGTATAACACGCTGCGAGGTATCCTCGCAAGTTTACGACTTACTCAATGAGGCCGGACGTATATGAAACCTAATATAAAAAGAATTTTAGCCGCTCTTGCTATTATTCTTGTGCTTGCTATAGCTTTTTTTATCCAGAGCGGACCGGTTTTCAACTCGGAGCCAACCGCAAGCATTTCTGTTACGGCGAGAGCAGAAACTCCGTCTCCGGCTGATGCGTCCGAAGCTACGGCCTACGAAAACATCGTGACGCCATCACTGCCCGCGGATTCCTCGGAAGGCTCCGTTCAACATCCTTCGCAAAAGCCCGCAGGGGAAGGTGCCCCCGCGTGTTCGGCTCAGCCTCCGGGAACAGCGTGTCCGGAGGAAAAAACGCCGGCCTGTACGCTTACTATAAGCTGCAAAACGATTCTGGACAACATGGACAAGCTTACGAAGGAAAAGGAATCGTTTATTCCGGCGGACGGCTGGCTTCTGAGCGTCACGGATGCGGGATTCACCGACGGGGAAACGGTTTTCGATGTGCTTCAACGGGAGCTTAAAGCTCGCGACATGCATCTCGAATTTACAACCTCGCCTATGTACAACACTGTCTACATTGAGGGTATCTGCAACATTTATGAGTTTGACTGCGGAGAACTGTCCGGCTGGATGTATTCGGTCAACGGCGTGTTTCCGAGCTGCGGATGCAGCGAGTACAAGCTTTCGGACGGGGATATCGTCGCGTTTGTCTATACCTGCGATCTTGGCCGCGATGTCGGAAAAGGATAGAGATATATGAACGATACTTTTTCAAGCTATCACCCGATTGTGAATTTCGTATGGTTTGCTGCGGTTATCGTTTTTTCAATGCTTTTCATGCATCCGGTTATGCTGCTGATTGCGCTCATCTGCGCCACAGGCTATGCCTCCCGTCTTATAGGAGGCATAGCCTTCCGCGCGTCTTTCAGATACCTGCTGCCTGTTATGCTGCTGACTGCCGCGCTCAATCCTGTATTCAATCATGAAGGCGTGACGATACTTTGCTGGCTTCCGAGCGGAAACCCGCTGACCATGGAAGCCATACTTTACGGACTTGCAGCCGCCGTCATGCTGGTGACGGTCATCGAGTGGTTTGTCTGCTTCAACCGCATAATATGCTCCGATAAATTCGTATATCTGTTCGGACGGATTTTCCCCGCGCTGGGGCTGCTGCTCTCGATGACTCTGCATTTTGTCCCTCTTTTCAGCGCCCGGATCAAAGCGGCGGCGGAAGCGCAGAAGGCAATTGGAAGAGATATATCGTCAGGAGGCATTTTAAGACGAACCGGACTCGGTCTTAAAATACTGTCCATCGCTGTCACATGGTCGCTGGAAAACTCCATTGAAACGGCGGACTCCATGAGAAGCCGCGGCTATGGGCTGCCCGGAAGGACATCCTTTTCGGTTTTTCGTTTCGAAACCCGTGACGCATACGCGCTGACATTCACTTTTTTCTGTTCTGCATATATCATTGCCGCGGCAGTGTCAGACGGCACCGTCTGGCACTATTATCCGGCGGTTTCGGGAGCCCTTGCCGAGCCATATACTATCAGCGTATTTTTTGTCTGGCTCGCGCTTTGCGCCATGCCGCTATTTCTCGGAGTAAGGGAGGGACGGAAATGGAAGTCTTTGATATCCGAGATCTAACCTTTACTTATCCCGAACAGAACGAGCCTGTGCTGAAAAACCTGTCTTTCAAAATATATTCGGGAGAATTTATCGCTCTCATCGGGCTTTCTGGATGCGGAAAATCCACGCTTCTGCGCCAGCTCAAAACTGTTCTCACGCCGCATGGGGAACGCAGCGGCGAGGTTTTATTCGAAGGCCAAGCTCTTGCCGACATCGATATCGGACGTCAGACTTCGCATATCGGCTTCGTGCGGCAGTCACCCGAAGATCAGACCGTTACGGACAAGGTGTGGCACGAAATGGCCTTCGGGCTAGAAAGTCTGGGTCTAGAGACGCCTGCGATACGCGGCAGAGTAGCCGAAACGGCCAGCTTTTTCGGCATACAGAATTGGTTTTACAAGGATGTCTCCGAGCTTTCCGGCGGACAAAAACAACTGTTGAATCTTGCGTCCGTGATGGTCATGCAGCCATCCGTCCTGATTCTGGACGAGCCGATCTGCCAGCTTGACCCAATTGCCGCGGAGGAGTTCCTTTCGTCAGTGGGCAAGATTAACAGAGAGCTCGGCACAACGGTTGTCCTTGCGGGACACCGCTTGGAGGAAGTACTCCCGCTTGCCACGCGTGTAATCGTGATGGACGGGGGAAAAATCATTTGCGACAAGCCGCCTGAGAAAATAGGCGAGGCGCTCAAGGCGCTGGGGCACCCGATGCTTTTCTCCATGCCGGCGCCTATGCGAGTCTGGGCGGCGCTTGAAACAGGGCAGCCCTGCCCCCGAAATGTTGTTGAGGGACGCAAATGGCTTGCAAAATATGCGGAGAGCCATGACCTTGCCGCTCTGACAACGGAAAAGCATACCGCTCCGCCTTCGGCTACTTCAGCTGTTGAGCTTCAAAACGTATGGTTTCGTTACGGCATAAATGGGCCAGATGTAATAAAGGGACTGTCCGTTAAAGCATATTATGGCGAGCTTTTCTGCATATTGGGCGGAAACGGCACCGGCAAGACAACGGCGTTGTCGCTCATGTCCGGACAGAAGAAGCCGTACCGCGGCGAAATAAAACACCGCACAAGTTCTGTTGCGGCGCTCCCTCAGGACCCGAAGCTGCTTTTTCTTAAAAAGACGGTTTTTGAAGAGCTTATGGAAATGCTCGCAGAATCAGAGCTTCCGCAGGAGGAAAAGCGGCGTCTTGCGCTTTCGGCCGCCAGACTTTGTAAAATTGAGTCCCTGTTATCCCGCCATCCCTACGATCTATCCGGCGGCGAAATTCAGCGCGCAGGGCTTGCCAAGGTTTTGCTTCTCCGGCCCAAGATGCTTCTGCTGGATGAGCCGACTAAGGGACTGGACACGGAGTTTAAGCGCGTTTTTGCAGGCATTATAAAGAATCTCACCAAAAACGGCGTATGCGTCGTTATGGTGAGCCATGACGTGGAATTCTGCGCGGAATATGCCGACCGCTGCGCGTTGTTTTTTGACGGAGCTATCGTCATGGAAAATACAACACGCGCGTTTTTCAGTAACAGCAGCTTTTACACGACATCCGCCAGCCGAATGGCGCGCGGGCTTATCCCGAACGCCGTTACAACCGAGGACATAATTATATCCTGCGGCGGAAAGCAGGAAGAACTCACGGAGATTGACTGCGATGCTGACGATGGGGATTTCGGTGACTCGGTACAGCCTTCCGCAGAAAAACATATTAACGAGACAAAACTTCCGCTCTGGCGCAGAATTTTCGCCGTTGTCTCCGGCGCTGCGGTGCTCGGCACTTTTGTTTACTCTCTCAGAAAGGTCGATGTGACGAAAATTTTGACGAGCGGAGCGCTTGAGGGTTATAAAGGAGAATACATCTCCATTTATCTTGTTTTAATAGCGGCGCTGTTTATTTTTGCGCTCTGTGTAAGCGGAAGAACGGGAGGGAAGGCCTGTATTGCACAGACAGAAGAAACAAAACACCGCTTGCCGGGACGTACGCTTTTAGCGACGCTTGTGATTCTCGTTGCAGTACCGGTTACTGTTTTTATCGGCATACAATATTTGGGCGATCGGAAATATTACTTCATTTCGCTGCTGGTAATTCTGGAGGCCATGCTGCCCTTCGGTTTCGTCTTTGAAAGCCGCAAGCCCCAAGCGCGGGAACTGGTTGTGATCTCCGTACTCTGCGCCCTCGGAATAGCAGGACGCGCGGCTTTTTTCGCTTTGCCGGGTTTTAAGCCGGTGCTTGCCGTAGTTATAATTTCTGGAGTGGCCTTCGGAGGAGAGACAGGCTTTCTCGTAGGGGCAGTAACCATGTTTGCAAGCAATATGCTGTTCGGTCAGGGACCGTGGACGCCGTGGCAGATGTTTGCGATGGGCATTGCCGGTTTTCTTGCCGGAATCCTGTTCCGCAGGGGCTTAATGAGAAGAGACCGGCTTTCATTGAGCGTTTTCGGCGCGCTGGCGGCAATCATCGTATATGGCGGGATTATGAATCCTGCGGCTATCCTTATGCACCAGCCAAACCCTACAATTGAAATGCTGCTGGCTTCTTACGCTGCCGGCTTTCCTGTAGACCTTGTGCACGCGGCGGCTACAGCAAGCTTTTTGTGGTTCATTTCACAATCGCTGTTGGAAAAACTCGACCGCATAAAAGTAAAATACGGGCTTATCGACCGATAGGCAAACAACAAAGCAGACGCCTTCGTTTAGGATGGCGCTCTGATGCAATATGAGGTATACTTGCGATATATGTGCTCAAAAAGGACTTAACGGAGGGATAATATGCCTGATAATGACCATACCGGCGGTAAGAATTACTCCTATTTCAGCAATACAAAATGCGAGTTTTTTCCCTGCCACAAAACAGATGACAGCGGCAACTTCAACTGCCTTTTCTGCTACTGCCCGTTATACCATTTGGGCAAAAAATGCGGCGGCGATTTCAAATATCTGACGGATGGACTCAAGGATTGCAGTGCATGCATTATGCCTCATAAGCGTGAAAACTATGACGCAATTATTAAAAAAATTTGCCTCTCCGAGCTCAGATAAAAAGCCGCCGCCCGCACTGGTTGCAGTACAGACGGCTTGGAGAAGTAAAGAAAGATTGAAAGATTGACTGTTGCTTTGATTCCAATAAATACTTTATAGCATCAAAATATATTCCGCAAGCCGGGTATGGGGTTAAAGGAATCATTTTTTTACGCCGACGATCTGCTGCATACGATCGTCCGAGATCGAAACGATAACATCGAAATACGGAGACAGCAGTGTTGTCAGCTCGTCGTCGGACATGAGCCCTACAGATACAGAGCTTGCATGTTCCATATGGTGACGGTCTATATCCTCCCGGCTATGACCGTGAGCGATCGTCAGTATTCCCCCTGAATTAATGCATGAAGCAAGGTTCCTTATAAGAGAGCGCGGATCGGGGAAATGCGGAAATGCATTATATATTACACAGCGTTCGAAGCTTTGCTCAAAGCGTGCCGTTTCCGCATCGGCGCAGACGAACGAGACTCTTGGATCCGGATATTTCCCTTTTGCTATCTCTATCATTTTTTCGGATATATCGACAGCGGTTACACGGGCAACATTACGGTTCAGATAATAGGGTATTAAAACACCGGTTCCGCAGGCTACGTCAATAACTGATACGCCATCCGTGATTCCCGCATAATCGAGAATCGTTTTAATAATGTCATCATTTCTGACTGTATCCGCGTCCCATTGAGGAGCCAGCCGGTCAAAGAACTCAACAATTTGCTTTTTATCCATACTTTCTCCTTTACGAAAAGTGCCTGCTTGCTGTATTATAAATCATAAAACGAATGACGGGTGTATCCTTGTCCGTGCGAAGCATTTGTGCGGCCTAAGGTGTGCGAGCATCCGCCATTCGTTTTATTCTGCTTGTACCGCTTAAGCCTTGACCCGGGGATAACGATCCGGAACAAGCTTTGCCTTCATAAGGGCGAAAACGATGCTTGGAATTAAGACTAACTGGATGATGATTCCCGGAAGACTGGTTGCAAAATATCCTGTTGCCCATGCAGCAATGGAGTAGTCTCCGCGCGCAAAGATGAGAGCCTTAGCGATTCCTCCGATAATACGGCCGCCGAGCATTGCGATAACAAGGCTTATGTACAGGTCGGCATACACATTCTTAGTATTTACAAGCTTCATCATTAGCCCGCAGAGAGTTCCGTAAACAGCGATTTCAACCATCATAGAAGGCAGATACGCTGCGGGGGGCATTCCGGTAAACAGCGAGGAAAGCGCGGGACCGGCCAAACCGCACAGCAGACCATACTGCCAGCCGCAGATAAGCCCGCAGAGCAGGACGGGGATATGCATAGGGCAGTATATCGAACCGGCGTTAGGAACAGCGTGGAATGCCATCGGCAGAACAACGCAGAGTGCAATGCAGGCCGCGGTGATGATCGATTTTTTGACAGTTGTCATTGTTGTCATTTGTTAGGCACCTCCATAATATATCTCCTCATATCTCGCACCTGCTTCGCTCAATGCGAAATATGGCAGATCACAAAATTGCCGTTTGTAAAACACACAGCGCCAAAACGGCAGCCATGACGGCATAGTCTCTGGGATGCAGACGCTCTGCGGCTTTTTTTGTGCGTTTTGCCTTTCCGCTATAGCCCCGAGCCTCCATTGCGAGGGACAGTTCGTCTGCCCGCCTGAAGGCTTCGAGGAAAATGGGAATTGCAAGGGGCATAACGGCAGCCGCCTTTTCCGTCAGCTTCTGGCTGTCAAAGGTTGCTCCCCGAGCCGTCTGCGCCTTGCGTATCATGTCGGCTTCCTCGAAAAGCAAGGGTATGAACTGAATAGCCACAGAAATTATCATAGCAATCTGGTCCGTAGGAATCTTTACAAAGCGAAGCGGTGAGATCAAGCTCTCAAGCGCGCCGGTTAGTTCCATCGGCGAGGTAGTGCAGGTAAGCACATTGCTCACAATGAGCACAAGAAGCACTCGGAACACAACATTGACTCCCTGGAGCACGCCTGACGGCGACGGATGGATGATCCAAAAAGAGAACCATGCCTTCTCGGCGCTGTAAAAGCACGCGTTCATCAGAAAAATCAGGATAAAAAACAAATACATCCTATAAACCGAGCCGGCGGCGGTTTTTACAGTCAGTCCCGAAATCGCGATGATACCGGCTGCGGCGGCAATCAGTACAGCATATCCTACTAGCGAGTCTGTGTTGACGATTGCAACAAGGAGTGTAATCAGGGAAAGCAGCTTTATCCTTGCATCCAATTTATGGATAATCGAGTTACCCGGTATGAACATACCGGTGGGAAGTCCGGTCATTCGCGATTGCCTCCCTTCACATAGGAAACAAGCTGCGAAACAAGCTCTTGGCGACATATAACGTCATGCCCGATTCCTATGCCGCGATAGCGAAGAAGCTCCGCAATCATAGCAGGCTGACTTGTGCCGAGCCGCTTTTCTTTAAGATATTGCACATCGCTGAGAATTTCTCTTGCCGCACCGTCCATAATGAGCTTGCCGTTTTCCAATACAATTATTCTTTTGGCGTGTTCGGCAAGAGCATCCGCATTATGCGACACCATAATAATCGAAGTTCCGGATGAGTTCAGCTCATCGGTAAGGCTCAGGAATGCTTCGCGCCCGAGCGGATCGAGTCCCGCTATCGGCTCATCGAGTATAAGCACCTCGGGCTTGACCGCAAGAACGCCCGCTATCGCCACTCTGCGCTTTTCGCCGCCGGAAAGCCCGAGCGGAGAAATATCGCGCACTTTTTCAAAGTCAAAGCCGAGTGTTTCCAAAGCCCACTTTACTCTCTCCGCGGATTCCGATTTTGATAGACCCAGACGCTTAAGCCCGAACATCACATCCCGTTCGACCGTGGTTTCAAAAAGCTGATATTCGGGATACTGGAACACGATGCCGACCTTCCTGCGCAGCTCCTTCCGGTCATATTCCTTCGAGTTTATGTTCCTGCCGTCGAGTAAAATATTACCCTTTATCGGTGTCAGAAGCCCGGCTATGAGCTGGATGAGTGTAGATTTTCCGCAGCCCGTATGGCCCATTATGCCTATAAATTCTCCATTTTTGATTGTAAGCGAGACGTCTCTCAGCGCCTCGGCTTCAAAAGGGGTGCCCTTTGCATAGGTATAGAAGACATTTTCTATTTCAATCGGCATATTTCCTCCGCGAGCTCTTCGTTTGTAAGCGGACATTTTTCGAGCCGAACCCCTGCAAGCTTAAGGTCATAGTAAACTCGGACTGCGAAAGGAGGAAGAAGGCCCGCTCTCATAAGCAGCTCGGGGTTTGTAAGTATTTCCCTCGGCGTGCCTCCGGCAATTATTTCCCCATCGTGGATAAGATATACCCTGTCGGCGGAAACGGCCTCCTCGACATAATGAGAGATCATTATTATGGTCTTGTGGTTCTCATCGCGGAGGCTTTTCATTGTATAAAGGACTTCCTGTCTGCCCTCGGGGTCGAGCATAGCGGTCGCCTCGTCAAATATTAATATGTCGGGGGCGACGGCGAGAACGCCTGCAATCGCTATACGCTGCTTTTGACCGCCGGAAAGCATGTGCGGCGATTTGTTTTCATACCCTCCCATACCGACTGCTTCAAGTACGGACGCGGTTATCTCGGGTATTTGGTCCTCAGGCGTGCCGTAATTTTCAAGCCCGAAAGCTATATCCTCTTTTATTATTGATGAAACGAACTGGTTGTCGGGATTTTGAAATACCATACCGCAAGCTCTTCGTATCCTGCGGATATTTGCTTTGCCCTTCGCGTCGAGTCCGGCGACGGTAAGATCTCCCTGCTGCAAGGGAATGAGCGCGTTGAGATGCTTTGCTAGGGTTGATTTGCCGCAGCCGTTATGCCCGAGTATAGCTATGAATTCTCCCAGCTCAACAGTCAGGCTGACGCCTTTTAAAGAGAGGTTTTTGCTCCCCTCATATTCATAGGAGTGAGATATTTCTTTTGCTTCGATTGCATTCATCAGCATTATCCGTCCTGACTAAGTTCGACTTATTATATAAGCAGCATCCATTTTGTTACAAGCCCGGGCGGGGGATATAATAGCGGCGGTTTCCTGACAAAAGAGGCGCTCGCAGTCTCACGGCTGCAAACGCCTTTAATGTCCAGACATGGTTATTTATCATTTTCAACTAGGCTCTTTACAAGCTCCTCAGCCGTATTTATGTAATTGCCGCAGCGGTGAAGGTCATTAACACTGCAAAGGTCCCGGCAGCAGAGTGAACCGTGCCTGTCTATAAATGCTGATGTAAATTCGTCAGTCATTTTCGCAATCTTGTCTTTTGCTTTTTCGTCATCATACTCGCAGTGATTGCAGTACATTCCCAGCGAATACAGACCTCCTACGACTGCACTGCATACTTCCCCTTTATGTATGCCTCCGCCGAAGCTGCCAAGAGCCGCACGCGCAGATTTTTCGTCAAAACCGCACGTTTCGCTCAGGAAGGTGGCGACTATTTGTCCGCAGCTGAAGCCTGCCTTATACATTTCGTATGCTTTTTTCATGTCCGCCATATTTTTGTCCGCCTCTTTTCGTATGATCAGAGTTTTCAATTCAGCAACTTATTTTTCCCAGTACATGGTTGCAACTGTCGTATAAATGTTGTCCGATATTATGCCGTCACTAACAATTGATTTAAGATAATCCTTGATGATCCCTGTCTCGCTTTCACTCAATTGCTTTGCCATTGCGACTCTGCCCAAATAAAACGAACACGCGTCGTCATACGACTGATTCATCGGCCATATCTGCTTTTCATAACTGAGCTTCGGCAAATAGCCTTTTTGGAGCAGCATATCGAGCATATAAGCAAAAGAGCTGCCGCCTGAACAGTCTTCCTTGATTCCGGCCAATTCCCAAACTTTCTGCATGACCGGTTCTATCATCTTTATAGGGCTGCATACCGCGCAAAAGCGTCTGCTTGCGTCGATCAACTTTTCAAATGTATCTGCGTCACAAATGGCGGGGGTATTATGCGCAAAAACCAGGTCAAAGCGGTTCTTCAATCCCTGACGTTCAAGATCGACCGTATTCCAGTCAGCCGTTTCGAGGGTTACGTTCTTGATCCCGGACTCTTCCAGTACCTTTTTTCCGTGAGCAAGCATCTTAGGCGAAATGTCAAATCCCGTTGCCGTATGTACTTTATCGGCAAGAGCGATTGAATATATCCCCACGCCGCAGCCGATGTCGAGGACATCGTAGCTTTTATCGAGCATGCGCTCATCTTCCAGCAGTTTCAGAAACTCGTCATAGATATGATGATAGGTAGGATCTTCCGCCTGCGAATCCCATAACCTCACATCATTTTGGCTGTTCTTGTTCGGAGCAACCCAAACTTTTCTTATTTCTTCAATTTTCACAGCTTTCATCTCCCAGCTAAATATTTATGTCAGATATCACCGCAGGCCGCGAGAAAATCACCGCGGCGGATGGCGAGGGATCCGGCCTGATAAAGAACGACGCAATCGGCAGCCGCTTTCGGACACATAAGCTCCCTGCCGAAAAAATCCCGTATGCTGCCCAAAGGCATTCCTTTTTTAATCAAGCTCCCAACCGCCGAAGCCGGATACCAGCAGCCGTCGGAATCGGCGCTGTAATAGTCGACGCGCTCTATCGTTTCAGGCACTTTTCGTTGGGGTTCGCTGCGTGAAATCACATTTAGCCGGTGCAGTATGCGCCGGACATCCGAAAGGTAAGTCAGCACATCATTTTCCGACCATGCCGCCATGCCGCCGCGCTCTAACAAGACTCCGGGAATACCCAGTTTCGCCGCAAAGCTGAACGAGCTTCCTGTATATTCCTTCGCGCGGACCATATAATCCGCATCAACAAGCTGCGCCATGCGTTTAGAAGCATTTTCAAGATACCTGTCCCCCATGGCCTGAAAGTAAACGTGGGGGATAAGCTCTTCACAATATCCTCCGCTATGCAGGTCAATAAAACATGATGCCTCATTAAAGTAATAATTCATTAAATTATGCGCAAGCTGTTCAGAAACACTACCGTCATTTCGTCCGGGGAATACTCGATTGAGGTTTTTGCCGTCCTCCGGAACAACATCCGGTGCAAAACTGAAAAAGCCTGTGGGATTGCATACGTGCACAATGGCAACGCAGCCGCGGATGCTTGAAGGTTCAAGCTCTTGGGCAAGGCGGTTTGCCGTCTCAATGCCCACATACTCCTGATTATGAATTCCTGCGGTTATCAGCACATTGGGGCCGTCCTCCGTTCCCCGAACAACAGTTACGGGCAGGGAGGCTTCAAAGCCCTGCACTGGAATCAAGTTCTGTCTTTTGGTTCCTCGCCCGATATCAAAAACACTCATATAATCACCCCGATATCATATCTGCAATATGCTTACGCATTTAATTAGTTTGCTGGCGTATCGTCATAAGTATAGAAAGCCATATCCCAAGCCGCAAGCCCCCACTGGGGTTTCAATTTTCAAATTAAGCTCAAAAATAACAGGCTTTTGGAAAACAAAAATGAAAGCGGAAAAAATTTTATTCATTTTTTATCCCCGTGGGAGGCTTGCGCGATGTATTTCAATCGATACAATAAAAGCGTAGTACATAACTCCATGTCTCCTCATCAATCTCCTTGTTTAAAGGACGGGCCGCAGTTCTCTCCGACTGCGGCCCGTCCTTTGTTGTTTTGGGTTCCGATTTCTTGAAAATACGAAAATACGCCCCAAACGGCTAAAAAACGCCAACATATAACCCCCCGGGTGGCTTGTGTGCAAAAAATGCCCCAATTATAATCTCAATAAAGTTATATTCCGGAGGATCCATGCATGTCTGAGCTTCTCAAATCAATTGAACAATACTGGTCTAAAAGGGCCCCGTCATACTCGGATTATATTTTGAAAACTGTTGAAAATGACTGGGAGGATATTTGGGCGGAAACGCTGATAGCCGGATTTCCGGCGGAAAGCGGCGAACCGCTTCGCGTGCTGGACATAGGGACAGGGCCGGGATATTATGCTCTGATCCTTGCAAAGCGGGGCTTCGATGTGACAGCCGTGGACTATTCCGAGGGTATGCTTGAGGCGGCGCGCAGAAACGCGGGGGAGTACGCGGACTCCATAGCATTTGCGCGTATGGACGCTCACAGACTGGACTTTGACGATAACAGCTTTGATGCCATCGTAACAAGGAACCTTACATGGAACCTTGAAGATCCTGCAAAAGCTTACGCGGACTGGTACAGAGTCCTGCGCCCGGGCGGACGTATGCTTAACTACGACGCCAATTGGTATGCCTATCTTTTCGACGAAAAGAAAAGGAAGGAGTACGAACAGGACCGCCTCAATACCGTTCAGAAAGGCATTCCCGACCATGGTTACTACGAGGATGGAAAAATCATGGAGGAAATATCGAAAAGCCTGCCCCTCGGCCGCCTCAGCCGGCCGCAGTGGGACATGGTAACGCTCCTGAACATCGGTTTTTCAAAAGTTTCTGTGGATACCACGGCCAGCAGCTTCCTGCTGAACGACGAGGAAAAGGTCAATTACGCTTCAACTCCCGGCTTCCTCATATGCGCCGAGAAGTAGAGTCGTCTTTGAATAAAAGCTCCGAGAGTAAGAAAGAACGGAGCGTAAACGGAGGAAAATATGAACAGAAAAAGTATCATCTCTCTTGCGGTGGCCCTTGCGCTGATGCTTGTTTGCTTTGCCGGCTGCGGTACGAAAGCGCCGTCGGAAAGCACAGCACCTGCCGCCTCCGCATCTGCGGCGCCGGCCGAAAAGGTCGTCAAAGTCGGCGATTTGTTTGCAAACACCTATACAAGCCTTGACGCTGCTAAAGAGTCCGACGGCTGGTGGACCTCGGAGCTGGGGCTTACAGAAACTTTGTTTGTAATCGGCGATGACTACAGCATCAAGCCCTGCCTCGCGGAGTCCGGCACAACGGACGGCAAGATATGGACAATTAAGCTGCGCGACAATGTGGTTTTCTCGGACGGCTCAAAGCTGACGGCGGCCATAGCCGCCAAGTGCCTTGAAAGAGCGCCGCAGGTCAATGAAAAAGCTGCGGCTCTTAAAGACGCAACGATTACTGTTTTGGACGATACCACTTTTACTATTGCCACCCCAGAATTCATGCCTACCCTTCTCAACGAGCTTACCGCCGTATATTATTCCATTATCAACATAGACGCTTCGGCCGACATCGACAACGCGCCTGTCTGCACAGGCCCGTTCAAGGTTTCCGAATTCAAACCGGGCGAGTCCGTTGTACTTGTAAAGAATGATAAATACTGGAACGGCGATGTCGCGCTGGACAGAGTGGAAGGCTACTACATGGCGGATGCCGACACAATGTCTCTCGCTTTTCAGAACGGCGAGCTGGATGCATACATAGGGCCCACCACAAACGACCTTGAGATATACAATGCCGCTCCGGACAAATATACTGTAACCTCAGTTCCGTCTTCCAGACTGTATTATTACTATCTCAACATGGAAAGGCTTCCAGACAAGGATCTAAGGTCAGCAATTAACATGGCAATCAATTCTGATGAAATATGCACAATGCTTTCGGGGCTTGCCTCTCCCACCATCGGCGCATTCAGCGAAAGCTCTGCATACGGAAAGGTTACCAAGAATTCCTATGATCCCCAAAAGGCAAAATCCCTTATCGAGGGGCTGGGCTATAAGCTGAACAGCGAGGGATATTACGAGAAGAACGGGAAGATCATCGAGCTTAATATCGCTTATTATGCCGCCCGCTCCATCGATAAGATCGTCCTGCTCATGCAGGAGCAGCTCAAGGCGGTCGGAATCAAGGCCGACCTCACCGTATCCGAGGATCCGGATGGTACATACCTTACGACAGGCGACTTTGATATCGGCATGTACTGCATGATTGCCGCTCCGGCCGGCGATCCCTATTACTACCTGAGCAGAGTGCTGGACGGAGGGCTTTATACCAGCGGCGGCTATGACAACGCAGACGCCAAGGCTCTTCTTGACCAGCTTTACAGCGAGACCGATACGGCAAAGCGCGCTGAGCTTTCGGAACAGATGCAGCAGATGATAATCGACGACGAGGCGATGGGGTTCATTGCCCTTCTGAATAAAATAACCGTTATGCGAGCCGGTGTCGTCAATTGCTGCGAGAACAATCCGATCAGTTTTTATTTAATTAATGCAAAGACCGACATTCAGTGATTAATTTCAGTTTACGGGTCCGGTTTAACCCGGACCCGTAAACATTACCGGGAGAAACTCAGATGCTCAAATACATAGGCAGACGCCTCTTACATCTCATTCCCATATTGCTTGTGGTAAGCTTCATAGCCTTTTCGCTTATGTATATTGCGCCGGGCGACCCCGCTTTGAAAAAGCTGGTCGCTCAGGGCCTTACTCCGTCTGACGAGGTTCTGGAGCTTACCAGAGAAAACATGGGGCTGAACAGGCCCTTCGTCGTCCGCTATGCCGATTGGCTATGGGGTTTTGTCAGGGGCGACCTTGGCATATCCTATGCGAAAAATCTGCCTGTATCGCAGCTGATGTGGAAGGCTATGGGCAAGACGGCGACGCTCTCCGCTTCCGCGCTGCTGCTGTCGCTGATAATTGCCGTGCCGCTTGGAATTTCAACGGCTTTGCGGCAGAACAGAGCTATAGACTACATAGTACGCTTTTTCACATTTGCCGGCAACTCTATACCGTCATTTCTGATCGCTTTGCTGCTTATCTTCCTTTTTTGTATAAAAGTCAATTGGTTTCCCGTTTTGGCAAAAGGGAGCATACAGGGGTTGGTTCTGCCGACTGTGGCGCTCTCTATTCCGTGCGCGGGCAAATTCATAAAACAGATACGGGCGGAAATCCTTGAACAGCTCGGCAAGGATTACGTTCTCGGTGCTCAGGCGCGCGGGGTCAGGCCGTCTGTATTTATTACCCGCGATGTTCTTCACAATGCCATGCTGACGATTATAACCGTCATCGGTCTTGCGATCGGTGGATTGTTCACAGGAAGCGTAGTAATAGAGTCAATATTTCAGTGGCCCGGTGTGGGTCAGCTGGTTATGGACGCAATCACGGCCCGAGACTATCCTGTTATACAGGGTTTTGTAATTTATATAGCCGTTATCTATGTGGTCATCAATCTTTTGACGGACATTACATACAGAATATTCGACCCTCGGGTCCGTGCCGGCTGACGGGAGGCCTTTAGCATGAGATTAAAGAGAAAAAAGCTGTCGGATATATGGTTCAGGGCTTTTCTCGCGCTTGCGGCGGTTCTTGTGATTGCAAGCCTGTTTTCCAGAGAGCTTGCACCGAACGATCCTTATGCCACCAATGTCCTCCTTATGAAGCAGCCGCCCTCAGCGGAGTATCCCTTCGGGACCGACGCAATGGGCAGATGCGTCCTTTCGCGTGTGCTTTACGGTGCGCGGACGTCGGTTTTATGCGCTCTTATACTAGTGGGAATTACCTTTGTTTTCGGGACGGCGGTCGGTATCCTGTGCGGTTATTACGGCGGCGCGGCCGACAGGATAGTAATGCGTGTCATTGACGGGATTATGGCCTTTCCGCAGATGATACTTGCCATAGCTGTTTCCGGAATTTTGGGCGGCGGCATGCTGAACGCCATGATAGCGCTGGGCTTCGCAGGATGGACACCCTACGCGCGCCTCGCCCGGAGCAGCGTTATGGCCATCAGGGAGGAAGACTTTATAAAAGCGGCGCGGCTTTCGGGCTCCGGCAGTCTTTCAATTATGGCAAGACACGTCCTGCCCAATGTTTTCGGCTCACTGCTGACCTATGCCACAGCTCAAATCGGAGTTGTCATGCTTGGCTTTGCGGGACTGTCGTTCCTGGGCCTCGGCGTACAGCTTCCCGAAGCCGAATGGGGATCCATGATCAGCGAAGCCCGCGGGCTTCTTGCAACGGCTCCATGGGCCGTGCTGTATCCCGGACTTGCCCTTGTAGTCACGGTTATGGTGTTCAATTATCTGGGCGATGCCGTTAGGGACAGGCTGGATGCCCGCAGTCTGAGCGGTAATTTTGAAATAGAAAAGTAAGGATGTTTTTCGTGGATAAGCTGCTGAATGTAAACGGACTGCGCGCCGGCTACGGCGGATATGATAAGGTGAAGGATGTATCCTTCACCGTTGCACAGGGCGAAATATTCGGCATCGTCGGCGAGAGCGGCTGCGGCAAAAGCACGGTGCTGAAGGCTGTTATGCACCTGCCTGCTTCCGGTGTTGTGGTTACCGGCGGCTCGATCGTGTTTGACGGCAGGGATCTCAAGGCTCTCTCTCCCGAGGAATTCCGGAGGCTGCGCGGATCGGAGCTGTGCATGGTATTCCAGAACTCTTCCTCGTCGATGAATCCTATCAGGAAAATTAAAAAACAGTCATATGAAACCATAAAAAGTCATCGGGATATAAGCAAGACCGACGCTTACGACATGATGGCCTCGGTTTTTGAAAAGCTGGGCCTCAACGACTTTAAGCGCATCATGAATAGCTGTCCTTATGAGCTTTCGGGCGGCATGAACCAGAGAGTCGCCATTGCCCTCGCAATGGTTATGGAGCCGAAGCTCATTCTTGCAGATGAGCCAACAAGCGCGCTGGATGTCACTACCCAGTCTCAAGTCGTCGACGAGCTGAGACTGTTAAGAGAAAAGTTCGGCACAAGCGTCGTCATCGTTTCCCACAACATAGGGGTCATCTCAAAAATGGCCGATAACGTGGCGATAATGTACGGCGGAAGGATAGTAGAGATGGGCAGAACGGATAAAGTCCTCAAAAACCCGCTTCATCCTTATACAAGAGCGCTGATTAAAGCCGTACCTAAGCTCAACGCGGAAACCCTCCCCGCGGGTCTTGAGGGGAATCCGCCGCAGGACTGCCGCGCCGATATGGGCTGTGCTTTTGCTCCTCGCTGCGCTTTTTGCTCTGGAGAATGCAAGCACATGGAATATTCGATGACAAAGGCGGAGGATGACCATTATTTTGCCTGCGCAATGGCGGCAAAAGGAGAAGACTATGGAAAATGCGCTGTTGTGTGTCAATAATCTGAAAAAAACATTTTCCGGCGGTAAAACCCAGATAGATGCGGTTTGCGGTGTGAGCTTTTCGGTTTCCAAAGGCGAAATATTCGGCATCGTCGGTGAAAGCGGGAGCGGAAAAAGCACTCTTCTGCGCCTTGTTGCCGGCATGGAGCGGCCTACTTCCGGCAGTATTTCATTTGACGGCAAGGACATCGGAGAATTATCAGCCTCCGGCCGCCGGACGCTTTACAGAAAGCTTCAAATGGTGTTCCAGTCTCCGCTTGCATCCTTTGATCCGCGGATGACAGTGAGGCGCTCGATTTATGAGCCGCTTCGGAACCTATGCGGAGTCAGAGACGAAAAGGCGCTGAACGAACGCGCCAGCGAGCTCTTTGATATGGTGGGGCTTGATGCAGGACTGCTGGACAGATATGCCTTTGAAATGAGCGGAGGCCAGTGCCAGCGGGCAGCAATAGCCCGTGCCATAGCCGTCAGACCGAAGCTCCTGCTCTGCGATGAGGTCACGAGCGCTTTGGACGTTTCCGCTCAGGCAAACATTGTAGCCCTGCTCTGCGAACTCAGCAAATATTTGGATATGAGCATTTTGTTTGTCTCTCACGACATTGCCCTTGTCAGCAACATTTGCGGGCGCAGCATTGTTATGCACAGGGGAGTCTGCGAAGAGTACGGTCTGACAAAAAGCCTTATCACAGAACCTCGAACTGATTATACCAAGCAGCTTGTCTCCTACGCGGCGATAACGTTATAGGCAAAGCCGCCTTACGATACCAGCTTTATGCAGGCTGGCGGACAATTCACAAGGATGATCTGCCATGCAAATAAACAAAGAATAGCTTTTGCATATATCCTT
>JAJUHD010000030.1 GCA_029268085.1 Bacillota bacterium
ATTCGCCCTCCCGACGGCTTGTCAAAGAACTAGTTTACAGCAAAAAAGCTTCGCAGAATTTCCGCAACGAATGGCGGAAACAAAGTCAAATCTGTCATTTCCGGCGGCGTGTACGTCGGAAATGACACCTCTCATGACGGGCGCGGCAGAGCGGCCGTCAATTTAACCCCCTTGTCAAAAAAGCCCAAAGGGCTTTTTTGACAGTCTGACGGGAGGGCGAAATTCGCCCTCCCGAAAACGCTTACTGTTACATGGACACTACCTGAGATATTTTGAAAAGCACCTCGTCCAGCGATTTTTTCATATCCAGCGCCTCCTGTATGTCGAAGTCCGTGAGAAGGTCGCTGCGAATGGCGACGACGCGGTTGCCTATGCCCTTCCTCATAAGATCGACCGCGCGATATCCTAGCTTTGTCGCGTTTACGCGGTCGAGCGCCGACGGGGCGCCCCCGCGCTGTATATGTCCTAGCACGGTAAGGCGCGTAGCCATTCCCGTTTTTTCCTCTATAAGCTTTTTTACCTCCTGGGAAGGAAGCTTGTAAGCCTCGGAGACCACGACTATATAGTGGCTCTTCTCATGCGCCTCTATCATGTTGTAGACCTGCTGCAGGTCCCATTCCTTCTCGGGTATTAAAACGGCAAGGGCTCCAGAGGCGATTCCGACGTCAAGTGCGAGTATGCCCGACCTGTGCCCCATCACTTCGACTATACTGCACCTGTTGTGGCTCTCCGAGGTGTCGCGCAACCTGTCGATGGCCTCAACCGCTATGTTGCAGGCAGTGTCGAAGCCTATGGAGTAATCGGTGCATGAAATGTCGTTGTCAATGGTTCCGGGTATACCGATTGTGGGCAGCCCAAGCTCGCTCAGCTCCTTTGCGCCTCGGAAAGAGCCGTCCCCTCCGATAACTATGAGACCGTCTATTTCGTTGTCGCAGGCCATGCAAACCGCGGATTTCACTCCCTCAGGGGTGGCAAATTCCGCGCTGCGGGCGGTATGGAGTATCGTGCCGCCGCGCTGTATGATGCTGGACACGCTGCGCATTCCAAGAGGCATCATATCCCCCTGCATGAGGCCCTGGTAGCCATAGCGTACGCCCACTATTTCAAGTCCGAAATAGTGTGATGATCTTACGACGGCGCGAATGGCGGCGTTCATGCCGGGCGAATCTCCTCCGGAGGTGAGGACCCCGATTTTTCTCATTTTGGCCATACTTAAACCCCGCAATCTTTCTGCATTTTTATTATTTGGTTTATTTTTGGATTTTATCATCAGAGCCTTAATTATGCAAGTAAAGAAAACCAAAAATTTATGTTCGCTTTTCGGCAGGCAATTCATTATTATGCTATGTTTTTTTCTTTTCAATTTGCGGCAGACGTGCTATATTAGCAATGATGCTATATTTTCATAAGTCCGGCAAATAAAATATGAAATAAAAAGGGGGAAATCAGTTTGGAGAGAATGCGAAGGCGCTGGAGCCAGCTTACGGCGGAGGACGTTCAGGCGATAGCTGACAATACGCCTCCCGAAAAGTACAGCCTGGGAGGAGCTTTCGCCTCGGGGCCTTACCGCCCGCCTGAAACCGATGCGCTTACTGGAAAATCATTTACCATGCGCTTTTCTGACGGAACGGTGCTCGATTACTCGTTTATCGGCCGGAACACTCTTCGCTGGTCGATAAACGGCGGCGAGGGACACGAAGAGTATTGCCAGATACATCACGGCACATGCGACGAGGAGATATACTTTATTAACCACTACTGCCACGGCTCCAGGCCGCCGCGCTCCCATTGCCTTGTAATTGACCTTGGAACCGGTCTTGCAACCGCCTGTATCGCCAGCATCGGAGTGCCGGAATCCGCGATAGAGGTGGGAAGGCGTTTCCTTTTCGGTCGGATCGACGGCCCCTGGCCTAGGGACATTCCCATTCACGGCTATACCTCGGACCTTGTGGGAAAGGCCGTCAGCTGGACCTATGTCCCCGGGAAGCTGAAGGTTAAGCACATTTATTCAATGCCCATGTACTATACCTATTCCATGGTGAACGGAGATAAGTGCTGGATGGCCTCAAATCCCGCCGACTACATAAAAATAAACGAACATATGTATGTTTTTAGTTTCGTAGAGGAAAGGCAGACCGGCACCCAGGGCACCTTCCTTAACAATACCAACAATCTTCAGGACGTCGGCGCGTTTTTTGGGGTAAGCGTGGAAGGACTCAGCTGCAAAACCCTCGGGGCCGTCGGAAAATATTCAACAATGTATACGCTTTTCGACGAGGATGTGTCTGATCCCTTAATCTAGGCCGTTTAGGCTCCGCCTGCAAATATTTTTTTGCAAGGGATATAATCCCCGGTTACACAAATCGGGGATTATTCACATTTTGTTAACATTTTGTGCTTTATTTAGGTAATTTTTATTGCTAAAATTGAAAAAAGATTTTTTCGGGAGTACATAATTGATATGAATAAGAAACTGCTCAGATTTACCGCGGCTGCTCTGTGCATAAGCCTTCTGCTGGGAAGCGGGGCGTACGCAGCATTCCCCTCAGCTAACCTGCGACATTTCGAGACTGCTCTTGCAAGCAACGTAATTCTCGCGTCAAACACGTTCTGGAGGGACAGCGCCTCAGATAAGGTGACCGAGAACTACATTACATATAAGCCGAACCAGAACGTGAAGCCCCTCTTAGTCTACGGCTCAAAGCTCTGTAACTACGGCAACTTTGAGGACATGGCCCAGCTTCTTGAAAAGCGCGGATACAGCGTTATCGCCGGCGTCAACGGAGATTACTACAACATGGACACATACCAGCCGCTGGGAATCGTGATAACGGACGGAAAGCTCATCAGCTCCGACGACGACCATTATGCCGTCGGCTTCAGATCCGACGGCACCGCGGTCATCGGTTCACCCAAGCTGAACATGAGCTTTACCGTCGGGAGCTCAACATATCCCTTATACGGGATAAACAAGGTTCGAACCGGGAGCGGCTTTTATCTTTTTACCGAGGACTTCTCCTATACCACAAAAAGCAAGGATAACGGAACGGAAGTAATCTGCAGCATAGTCAAAGGAGATTTCAAAGTAAACTCTCAAATTACTCTCAAGGTGGAAAGCGTCGTCAAATCTAAAGGCCCCGTGGAGCTTCCGGCGGGAAAGGTCATTATATCGCTGTCCGAAAGCGCTCCGGACCAGAACCCGCTCAAGCTGTTCGTCTCCGGCGCTTTGGTAACGGTAAACGTCAGCTGCGAGGATACCCGCTGGAACAGCGTGCAGTATGCGGCGGGCGCGCTTTACAAGCTAGTAACTGCCGGTAAGATAGAGGGCGGGCTTGAGAACAAGCTGGGCCCCAGGACCGCGGTGGGAACCAAGCCGAACGGAGAAATCGTGCTGTACACGGTTGACGGCCGCCAGTCCGGGTACAGCGTCGGGGCGTCCATTGACGAGGTTGCGGAAAGGATGCTCGCTCTCGGCTGCACCGAGGCCTGCCTTTTGGACGGCGGCGGCAGCACCACCATGGGCGCAAAATTCATCGGAGACAGCAGCTATACTGTGATCAACAGCCCCTCGGACGGGCGCATGAGATATGTAACTCAGTTTATTATGCTCGCCGGCACCGGTTCCGGCGAAGCCTCCATTATGGGCGTATATCCTTACGACAGGATTATGCTCGCCGGCACGAAAAAAACCTTCAGCGCGGGAGCGGCAGATAAATACGGAAACGCGAAAACCCTGGGCGGCGTGAACTGGAGTGTCCTGTCCGGCGGCGGCTCGATCAGCGGCTCCGGCGAATACACGGCCGGAGCGCCGGGCGACGTCTTGATATCCGCTTCCTCAGGCAGTCTCAGCGCAAAGACCTCGGTAAAGGTCGTCAGCTCTCCCGATTCAATAACGTTAATTGATGAATCCGGCGGCAAGGCTCTAGGCGAAATAACTCTCGAGGCGGGTCAGAGCCTTAATCTGAGCGCAAATGCTGTGTACAATCATATTTCAATAGATACGGATGACACAGACTTTAAATGGTATCTCAGCGGCGGAGTCGGCACAGTGGACGCCGATGGCAAGCTTACGGCGGGATCTTCGGGCGGAACCGGAACGCTCACGGTTTCGGCGGGAACGGCCTCGGTCAGCATACCGGTTACGGTAAAAATAGGCATTAAGCGCCTTGAGGATTTTGAGGGCGGAACCCTAAAACTTTCCGGAAAGCCCACTAATGCCTCCGCGTCCCTTAGCTCCGACCCCGAAAAGGTGCGCTTCGGAAAACAGAGTCTTGAAATAAAATATGACCTGTCCGGCGGAAGCGCATTGATTCCCTTAGACCTGAAGCTGCCGGACTACTATGCTTATGTTTCCCTTTGGATATACGGCGACGGCTCGGGAAACACCCTGAAGCTTTTATCGCCGAACGAGTCCTCCGAGAGCATCGCTCTCGACTTTGTCGGCTGGAAACAGTTCCTGCTATCCGCAAAAAACAATTTGAGCGGCATACAAATATCCGGCAAAAGCTCCGGTAAGGTCTGGGCAGACCAGATATTAGCCTTGTCCGCTCCTGTTACCGACACGGCCGCTCCCTCCATCGTCTTCTCCGAAATAAAGGACTCATCGCTTCTGGTCTGCGGCATATGGGACGACTACGACGGAAGCATATCCTATTACAACATATCGGTTTACTGCGACGGCAAGGCGCTCGAATATGATTATCAAAGCGGTCAGTTCCAGTCTTATCTGCCCGCGCTTGACCCCGCGGCGCCGCATAGGGTAACGGTCTGCGCGTGGGACACAAGCGGCAATCTTTCGCGTTATTCTATCGACATTCCCGCGACGGCTTCCGGCAAGCAGCCGTTCGCCGACATGAGCGGCCACTGGTCTGAAAAGTATGTGAGCTACCTGTACAGCCGCGGCGCGGTGAGCGGCGTTCCGCTGAACGGTTCTATCCAATATCAGCCGGACGAAAAAATGACTCGCGAACAACTGGCAGTCATAATGGCTAGGTATCTAGGAACTGACCTCAAAAAATACGAAGACGCAAAGCCGGCCTTTGCGGACCTTAAAGACATATCGGATTACGCCCTCCCCGCCGTCAGGGCTATGTATTCCTTGGGAATAATCAAGGGCTTCACGGAGGGTGATAAGCTCTGCTTCAAACCCGGGGATCCGCTTACCCGTGCCCAGGCCATGACTATAATCGCCAGGACTCTGCCCGGCGGCTACAAGGCCGGCGATTTGACAGGTTTTCTGGATGCGTCCCAGATTCCCGATTGGGCAGCCAGACATGTTAGCCTGCTTATGTCCATAGGTGCAGTAAGCGGAAGCAGCGGAATGCTCAATCCTGGAGCATATGTAACACGCGGCGAAATCGCCAAAATGATCAGCATGATGTATTGATTGCGCTTTTAGACAATATTTAATGCACCGAGCCGGACAGCGTTCGCTGTGCGGCTCGGTGAGACTGTCAAAAAAGCCCTTTGGGGCTTTTTTGACAAGGGGGTTGCATGACGGCCCGCTCTGCCGCGCCCGACATGAGAGGCGTCATTTCCGACGTACACGCCGCCGGAAATGACAGATTTGACTTTGTTTCCGCCATTCGTGGCGGAAATTCTGCGAAGCTTTTTTGCCATAAACAAGTTTTTGACAATCTGGCCGAGCCGCACAGCGTTCGCTGTGCGGCTCGGTTCCTCTATACTAAGAGCGGGGCACAAAAAAACTCTGCAGCAGATGCGAAGAAGCGTCCTATCTGTCTTTTTTTATCAGCTCATCCAGGTTCTCATGCAGCTTGCCGAAAACCGCTGCGACGATTTTTAGTCTCACATCTGCTATATCGCTGAATGCGGAATCGAGAAATTCGTTGCTCCTCGCCTCAAACTCGGAAAAGAAATCCCTTGTCTTTTGCGTTGTGGCGACAGAAATATTTCGCCTGTCGTTTTCATCCTGCTTAGTTTTCACATATCCCTTTTTTTCAAGAGCTTCAATCATTTTGGTGACGTTCTGCCTTGAACTCCCAAAAGCTTCGGCGATTTCGGTGAGCGAAGGTGATTCGCTTTCCTTTTTTGAGATTATTAGCAGCAAAAACCACTGCTTTATGCTTATATCCTTAAGCATGGCGTTTCCCGCAAACTGAAACTTATTGCTCAAAACAAAAATATTCGTAAAAATATGCTGCTCATAATCTCTTTGCGTCATTGCCACGTTCCTTTCTATATAAAATTGCCAAAATAAAAAGCGCACAAATGTCTATTATGCTTAATATTACGCAACTAATTGCGCAATATTAAGCAACTTTATTTCGCAATTTAACGCAACCTATTGCATATTATAGGCAATAAGTTGCGTTTTGTCAATATAATAAATATTTTTTCAGTCTTGCAAGTTTTTCTTAATAAAATACTATAATATTGACGCTTAAATGACGGTTTTAAGTAATTAAATTATATATTTTTGGATCCGCAGCTGACTTTTTACCACATTTTTTATTGGAAAATGTGCAAAAAATCAATTTGCGCCGTCAAAAAATGCGCAACAATTTCAAATCGCGAATTTGAATTAATATTAGATTTTTTCGCCGTGCTTTGTGTTATATCTAATTACTATATATATGTATTACACAATAATGTGATAGTAAATTATCTTGATTTTCGCCGCTTTTTTGCGCACTTTAGGTTAATACTTTATATTAATTTGAATTTTGTGTTTTATTATTATAAATTATTTTTATAATACACGCTTTTTCTATCTATTGACAGCTAAATTAATTGGCGTTAAACTGTTCATAAAGCCATATGCTCAAATCTCTCGGCGGAAGGGGTAAAGCTCATGGATTTCTTAAATACAGTGCAATTTGAAGGAAAACGTGAATTCATATTCGTTTCGGGCGAAAAGCAAATTTACCCTGTCGGCCAGATCATTTTCTCGATATTGGATACCGATTGGGAGCCTTTGATTGCGGACGCAAATAAAACCTCTGCAAGGATAATGGATTTGAAGGGCTCCTTTGAAATAGGAAAAAGAATGGAATCTCCCTCTGAATCGCCTTATTATCTTGCCGCAGCCTTCAATAACCGCTTCGACTCGGCCTTTACTTCCGCTCCGGTACTTTTTTATCTTTTTTCCTCACAGATGCCTTTTTTCTTTGTCAGGAAATATCAGGGCGATTCCGCTTCAAAAGTATTCGCATCATTTATAAAGGAGTATCCCGTTTTTGATGACACGCTGCGATCCTTCGGAAGCTTAAAGGACGAGTCGCTCTCTTTTCTTTCGGTTCAGTATGTCATTTCGGCGGCAAAGGCACTAAAAAGAATTCATCAGTTTAAAAGTGACATCGAATATATAATAAAGGAAACGCTTGACACAGACGGACCGAATTCAAATATGCCGATTGAGAAAAGATACGCCTCTCTTCCGCCGGAGCTGCGTAAAAAATACGAACGAAGCGATGCTGCCGTTTCCGTCAAATGCGTTTTGGATTCCGACAGGCCTTCGATGGGCTATTACAGCGAGGACATTTGCGCTCTTGCTTTTCTTGAGTTTGAATATATGTATATAAACAGCTTAGCCGTACGAAAATGCGACAACTGCGGACGATATTTTCTGCCCTTCTCCTCGCTTTCCCGTTATTGCGGTCGCGTTGCCTACGACAAAAACCAAAAGTCCTGCAAGGACTTTGCAGCAATGGACAAGTACTCGGACAAGCTCAGCCGCAACGCGGCTAAAAAGCTGTACCGTCAGCGCGCAAACGCTTACCAGATGCGCTGCAGCCGCGCTCCGTCTGCATTTCCGCGCTCCGAGTATGAGCTTTGGAAAGAAAATGCTAAAAAATTAATCGAAGCTTTTGAAAACGGCGATATCACTGAGGAGCAGTTTGACAAGGCGATTCAGATCCCCGGAAAATAGCGTTTCAAGGCTTTTTTCTTTCTTGTTGACTCTGTTTTTGCATACTTTAGAAATTTTTTATTCGTCTCTGCGTCCTTTCCGCGCTAATCTCCGGACCTGAACCTGTATATGCCTTGAAATTTTCTTCTTTCACACTAAAAGCTCACCTACTGCATTTTTTCCGGCTTGTTTTGCAATAGATTCTAAAACACAAGTAAAATTTCGTTTTTTGCGGCCAAAGTACGAGGACAGATCCGGAGATATTTGCGACTGCAAAATGTTCTCCTGTCCAAATTGCAAATTATGCCATGTTTTTAAGGAGACGCTATGGACATAAAAAAACTTGAGTATTTTGAAGCCGTGAGCCGGCTTCGAAGCTTTACGAAGGCGGCGGAGGAGCTTCATATCGCTCAGCCCTCCATCACGGCGTCCATAAACAAGCTTGAAGATGAACTTGGAGTAGCGCTTTTTGTAAGAAACTCAAGAAAAGTTGAGCTGACCTTTGAAGGGGAGCTTTTCAGAAAGAAAACCCTCTATCTCTTAAAGCTGTTCCGGGAAACAGTAGACGAAATGCAGGCGCTTGGCTCGAGGGCCCGCCAGGTACTGCATATTGGAATCCCACCTATGGTGGGGACGCAAATAACGCCCCTTTTATATGGAGATTTTCTTCCGAAACATCCCGAGGTTACTTTAGACATATATGAAGACGGAAGCTATGCCATACTTGAGGCTTTGAAGAGCGATAAGATCGAGCTTGGCTACATTGTGCTTGAAGAAAGCATCGAAGCAAAATTCAACGTTTATCAAACCTTTCAGGGGGAAATACATGTCCTGATGAATATTAATCATCCCCTTTCAAAGCTGGACAAGATTCCTATTGAAATGATGAAGGAAGTCAATCTGATTCACCTCCCCGAACGAACCTATATAAGAAAGAAGATAGATGCTGAGCTTGCAAAGGTTGGTCTTGAGCCCAGAATTCTCGCGGTTCCCGACCAAATGATTACGACCGTCAACCTGGTCGCCCGGAACCTTGGAGTCTGCTTTGTGCTTGGAAACAGCAATAACATCGTAAATGAAAGGCATACGCTTACGGTAAGACCGTTTGAAAATCCGATACTTTTCCGCACCGGCTTTGTCTGGCTTAAGGACAGGAATCTGTCCGAAGCCGCAAGGAAGTGCATGAAGTTTATGAAGGAGAGGGCTTTTTGACCCTGTCCCTGTGCTGAGCGACTTTACAGTTCGGCGCAGGGACTTTTTTTGACTTAAACGATAGTTTCATTCTATTGATAAATAGATTTTTGGTATTTGTTTATTTGTGCGGGCTATGATAGAGTAAAAACGACCATTATATTAAGACTGTTGAGCGCAAATTATAATCAAAATTTACAATTGCATTTAATTCATGAGGCGGTTAAAAAGTCTTTTTCAGCGCCGTTTTTGTTTAAGTGAGGAGGAGAAGGGAACAGAAAACGCCGGACGTATACTGATTCATTGAGCTGCGCGCAGCCCCTAATATCTGCGCGGCAATCTTTATTGGGAGGGGTTTAGGTAAATTTTAAGACTTCAGCGCTGACTTTGGGAGAGAATTAAATCATAATTTCAGACAAGGAGGAGAAAAATGACCCCCCTGACAATTACTATTATTGTACTGATAATAACAATCGCAGCATTTATCACCGGAAAGGTGCCATTTTCAGTAATCTCCATGTTCATAATGATTGCTCTTATTATGACAAAGGTACTCACGCCTGTTCAGGCTTTTTCAGGTTTTACAAATACGAACGTAATCCTGATCGGCGCGATGTTTGTCGTTGGCGCTGGCTTAACAAAGACCAGCCTGCTGGACAGGATACAATCGCTCGTGAACAGGCATAAGGACAGTCCGACGAAAATCATCGCAATTTCAAGCCTGACCGCCGGAATTCTGGCCCTCATCACAAGCGGTCCGGCCGCCATGGCGATAATGATTCCTCTGCTTGTCGCAATTGCAAACGATACGGGCCTGAGCAGAAGCAAAATCATGTTCCCTGCGTCGGCTCTTGCAAATATTTGCGTAGGCATGACTTTTCTCGGGCAGGGAGCGGCAAATCTGACCTGGAACACCGTCATGATGAATGCCGGCGGCAAGATACCTTTTACGATCTGGTCATTCACGATCGCCAGGCTTCCGCTTGTCATAATTGCAATAGTGTATATGGCTTTATGGGGACACAAGCTGCTTCCCAACAAGCCCAACGAAGAGTTTGCCGATACGATAAAAAAGAAGGAATCGGGGCCTAAGCTTTCTCCGGCAATGGAAAAAGTTGCGGTTGTAATAATCGTACTTACGGTTGCGGCAATCATTCTCTCGCCGCAGATTAAGGTCGACATGTACATTTCCGGCTGCATCGGAGCCGTACTTCTGGTAATTACAGGGGTGCTGAGCGATAAGGAAGCTCTTTCTTCCATTCACCTGCCCACAATGTTCCTGTTTGCCGGAGTGCTTCCGCTTTCCGACGCGCTGAAAATTACAGGCGCGGGCGATATGGTGGCCAAGTGGATTGTAGGTTTGCTCGGCAACACATCAAATCCCTATGTAATTATGGCCGTATTCTTTGTTATTCCGCTTATTTTGACCCAATTTATGTCCAATACGGCCATGATTGCGATATTTGTGCCGCTGGTTTCCGCCGCCGCCGTGAAGATAGGCGTGGATCCGAGAGCCGCGGTAATGGGCACGATACTCGCAAGCTGTTCTTCCCTTCTCACCCCGATGGCCTCTCCCACTCAGGCGGTTGTAATGGAGCCCGGCGGATACACAATCAAGGATTACTTTAAGTGCGGCTTGCCGCTGGTTATCATAATTACCATAGTCAGCATTATCTGGCTGCCCTTGATATTCCCCTTCAAATAATGAGGCGCACAATATTCAGGATTCCGCTTGATGCGGAATCCTCAGACTGTCGAAAAAGCCCAAAGGGCTTTTTCGACAAGGGGATTGCATGCCGGCCGCTCTGCCGCGCCCGTCATGAGAGGTGTCATTTCCGACGTACCCGCCGCCGGAAATGACAGATTTGACTTTGTTTCCGCCACTCGTGGCGGAAATTCTGCGAAGCTTTTTGCTGTAAACAAGTTTTCCGACACGCTCAGGCCCCGCAATCCTTACGGTTGCGGGGCCTGTCGACTTTATCGTAAATTGCGGCTTATCTCCGGCCATGCGCGAGTCTTGGCCGCCGGGAAGTAAAGAGAAGCTTTCGCAGGCTCAAAAGATGCGGCATAGGCTGTCATTTGTCGGCACGCTTATTTTATCTTAAACAACAGAGCCGCAAACCGGCTGCGGGTAGGCCGATTTGCGGCTCTGTTGTTTAAGCAGGGGAAAAGGACTGCTGAATCGCCCGAAATAGCGCGAAATAAACGATAAACAGCTTAAATATGGCGCATATGTCCCGCTAGCCCTTAAGCACGCCGGGCAGCCATACGGAGATTTCCGGCACGAATCCTATGATTATCAGCGAAAGTATCAGGCCGAACAGAAACGGCAGCGCGGCCCTCGTTATTTTGTCCATGCTGAGGCCCGTAAGCGAGGCGCCGACGAAAAGGTTCGCCGCCACGGGAGGCGTGACGAAGGCTATCGCAAGCGCTATCGTCATGATTATTCCGAAATGGAGGGGCGAAACGCCAACCTGCATCGCAACCGCGAGCAGCACCGGCGAGAATATCACGATAGCCGGCGTGGTCTGTACGAACATGCCGATAAGGAAGAGAATGGCATATATTATCAAAAGTATGACATAGCGGTTGGTTGAAACCGAAAGGAACATTGCGCTTATGCTGTCCGTTACGCGCATATAGGCGAAGATTGTGCCGAGCGCCGTTGCCGGGGCGACGGTCAGCATCAGCCCGCCGTTGAATACCATGTTGTCCTTGAATACCTTCCAAAGCGATTTGATGGTGAAGGCTTTGTAAACCACAATTCCCACGAAAAGTCCGTAGACGGTCGCCACCACAGCGGCTTCCGTAGCCGTGAAGATGCCGCTGTATATGCCGCCCAGGATGATCACAGGCATGAGTACGGCCCACTTTGCGTCCCAGAGAGCGGCAATGAATTCTTTGAAGCTGAATTTCTGCGAGCCCTTGTAGCCGTGCTTTTTGCAGTAAATATAATTGAAGATCATCAGTATCGCTCCGACGACGAGGGCCGGGCCTATGCCGGCGATAAACATGTCGCCGATGGACGTGTTGTTGGTGACGCTGTATATCACCATGGGGTAGCTCGGCGGCACTATGATGCCGAGCCCGCCGGCGCAGACGACAAGACCTGTCGCGTAGTATTTGTCATACCCCGCCCTTATCATCTGCGGTATCATTATTGTTCCTATGGCGGCTGTGGTTGCCGGAGCCGAGCCTGAAACCGCTCCGAAAAACATGCAGGCAAGCACCGTAACCATTCCGAGAGAGCCCGTGACGTTTCCTATCACGCTGTTTGCGAGGCGCACGAGTCTTTTCGACAGCCCGCCGACATCCATTATCGTTCCCGATATCATAAAGAACGGAATCGCGAGCATAGTGAAGGAAGCCGTTCCGCTGTACAGCGTTTGCACTATGAAATTGGGAGTCGTGACAGGGCTTATCGCCACCATGATGAGACATGGTATTATGAGGCAGAGACCAATCGGCACGCCGATGAGCAAAAGCCCAAACAGAGAAGAAAAAAGCACCGCGACAGCCATTATCTGTTTTCCTCCTTGTCTTTTTTGTCAGAGGTACAAGCGGCATCCGGGGCCTCGGACGACTCGTTTGCGCCCTGGGCCTTTCCCGCGGCAATCAGTTTCGCCTCAGCCTCCAGGGCGTCCGTATCGATTACCGGCTTGGATGCCCCAAGGGTCTGCGGGGTTTCCTTGATGAGCTTCAGTATATCAAAAACAATGCGCACCGAGGTCACCGCAAGCATAACCGGAATAATCGCGTAAAGGTAGCGTTTCGGTATCCTGAGAAGCGAGGTGGCGCTCATGCGGAGGTTTTTGATTATTGTGGTATAGAGATATGCGACATAGAAATTGAAGCCTATAAAAATCAGGTCGCTTATTATTAAAAGGGCTTTTTTGGCCTTGAAAGGAACAGCTTCCAGCAAAGCGTCTATCCTTAGATGCTTCCTGTAAGTCACCGCGCCCGAAACCCCGCAGTATACCATTCCGACAGACAGCGCGACGGCAAGCTCTTCCGTCCATGTGAACGAATGCCTGAAAACGAATCGCGAAACCACCTGAAGGAACAGAAGAAACATTATAATAATAAAAAGTACCGTGCCTATATATATTTCAAAATTGTTGAGGATCTGGAGCAATATGCTTTTGCCGCTCTTCCCTTTTTCCATACGGAGGACTCCTTTCTCTGGGGGAAAAACAAGTGATAAAACAGCCGGTTCATGGAATCGAAACCAAACGGAAACCACGAACCGGCTTCAATAAATCGCTTTATGACTTTTTGACGCTGTTGACAGTGGCAATCAGCTTGTTCCACTGGTCGTCGCCCATCGTCTTCTTGACCTTGTCCCAGGTCGGCTTGACGGCGTTCTGGAATGCGGTCATCTCCGCGTCGGTCGGCTTATAGAACTGCATTCCCGCAGCGGTGAGCTTATCCTGATATTCCTTTTCCGCAGCTTCGAGGCGCTGGCGGCTGGCCTTTGTGGCAGCTTCGTTGGCCGCCTTTATCGCAGCCTTCTGGCTGTCCGAGAGCTTGTTATAGAAATCTTTGTTCATGAAGAACAAGGTGGTTGTATAGCTGTGGCGCGTCAGGGTGCAGTATTTCTGAACCTCATAGAACTTGTTTGAAAAAATAGTTGAAAGCGGGTTTTCCTGAGCGTCTACGAGCTTCTGCTGGAGTGCGCTGAACAGCTCGGAAATCGACAGCGGAGTTACCGCGGCCCCGAGATCGTTAAACGAAGAAATCTGTATCGGGTCCGTCATGGTCCTTATTTTTACGCCTTTGAAATCCGCCGGCGATTTGATGAACCCCTTGGAGCTTGTAACATGGCGATATCCTATATCCGAATAGCAGAGAGGGATAACTCCCACGTCGTTCTGCACCTTTTGAAGCATCTGCTTGCCGAAATCGCTGTCCATGACCGCGTGCACCAGGCTGTAATCCGTAAACAGGTACGGCACATTCAGCGCAGCGAAGGCCTGGGTATAATCGCCCCAGGAGCCGGTGTTGAGCTGCGCCATCTCGAAAGCGCCGTTCTGAAGTCCGCTTATCGTTTCATCGGTGCCGTTAGCCAGCTGGGAACCGGGGAAAATCTGTACCTTTATGCTGCCGTTTGAAGCGGATTCAACCGTCTTGATCCATGTGTTGATTGCGATAGCGCCGGGCGTGTTGTTCGCTTCTATCTCGCTCTTTGCGACGCTGGATGCCCATCTGATGGTCACGGGCGCGCCCGAAGCCGTTGCGGCAGGCTTTGCGCTGCCCTGGGGTGTTGTTGCGGGCTGCGCCGTGCCGCCGCAGGCGGTAAGGAGCAGCATTGCGAATGCGCATATAAGCAGTATGGAGCTTCTAAGCAGACTTTTCATTTTGATCCTCCAATTTTAATTTTTGATTAACAAAACTGACTAAGCCTAGGTGCCAACAGTTGCCTACCTGTTATACAAGCATACTAGCATATATTTGCCACGCATGCAATACTTTTTAAATTTTCATATACTTTTATAAATCCCGCGTAATATTTTTGTCTAATTTGCTTTAATGCTGAGTTAATAATGAAAATTTTAAAATATTTGCCTTGCTATTTTAAGAATTAGCTGTTAAATTACTGTTTGAATGTGTATACTTGTTATACATAAAGGGATAAGGTGATTAAGTTGGCAAAATTGGTAAGAAACAGTCTAACGGATCAGATTTTTGATTATATGCGGCAGAAGATTCTGTCCGGCGAATGGAAGCCGAACGAGAAAATCCCGTCCGAAAACGAGCTTTCAGAGAGGCTCGGAGTCAGCCGGATGTCGCTTCGGGCCGCAATTCAGCGTTCAAACGCTCTGGGACTGACGGAAACCCGTGTGGGCGACGGAACATATGTGGTTGACTTCAGTATGCGCGGTTTTTTCAAAAGTCTGTACGATTTTAACATACTGCAGCAGGATTTTCAGCAGATGAACGAATTCAGAATGATCATCCAGATCGGAAGCGTGCGTCTTGCCCTGATGCGCGGCGACGACCTCAGCGAGGAAATCGCCGAGCTTGAAAACATATACAACGAGATGTCCGCCAGCCTGAACAACAAGGACTATGAAAGCTTTCACGACGCTGATTACCGCTTCCATGAGTATATCAGCCTTATGTCCAGAAACGAATACATCAAGTATTTATACGACGCCATATCGTCCATCTGGTTTGAGGTCACCAAGTCAAACTCGATGAAAAGCATCGAGCGCAACAAAAGCGAAAAAATGGTGCTTCAGTTCCATAAATCCATACTTGAGGGCCTCAAGGAAAGAAACATCGATAAATGTGTCGAGGCCGAAATGGAATCGCTCAGAAGAAGCGCAACTTATTATAAGAAATGACGTAAGGCCCCGGTATTTGTATTTTGTACAAATACCGGGGGCGTTTTTTGTTATAATGATATGCTTGACGCGCACATCTGCGCCGTGGTAGTATGCTTGTATAACAACCTTACAAATGGGTAAACAGTTGCCTGCCTGTATATCCAAGAGCTGAAAAGCTCGGAATGAAAGGCGTGTTAGACCTTGAAAATAACAAGCGTTGATGTTTTTGAATGCAAACCGAATGTAATGGGCATGGTCGTCTGCGTGAGGATCAATACCGACGAGGGCATTTCAGGCTTTGGAGAAGTCGGTCTTTCTTACGGAAAGGCGCACCACGCCGCCGTGGGAATAGCAAGGGATTTTTCTGAGCTCATAATCGGCATGGATCCTCAGAATATAGAGGCCATATGGGAGCATATTTTCCGCACGACCTTCTGGGGAATGGGCGGAGGGACCGTTATAAACGCCGGCATGAGCGCCATAGATACGGCGCTTTGGGACATAAAGGGCAAGGCCCTCAACAAGCCGGTGTATCAGCTTCTCGGCGGCAAGACAAATCACAAAATCAGGGCGTACGCAAGCCAGCTCCAGTTCGATTGGGACGATGAGCACAGGTTCCTCACAGAGCCTGAACAGTATGCCGAGGCGACACGGAAGGCGATGGCCGACGGCTACTCCGCAATAAAAGTGGATCCCATCGGTGTAACGTCCGAAGGCAAATGGGCGCGTGAAGCCACTAACCCGAACTGGAAAATGCGCGGCAAGCTCTCAAACGAAATGCTGAAGACAGCGTACAACCGCACAGCCGCAATGCGCGAAGCGGGCGGCGAGGATATGGACATAATCATCGAGCTCCATTCCTATACGGATACGATAACCGCAATACAGCTCGGCAAGGTGCTTGAGCCTCTTAATATATATTATTACGAGGAGCCGGTGCATCCCCTGAACGTCGAATCCATGCTTGAAATCCACAAGGCCCTGAACATTCCCATCGCTACCGGGGAGCGTATTTATACGCGCTGGGGCTTCAGGGAATTCCTCGAAAAAAGGGCCGTGCAGGTGATCCAGCCCGACCTTTGCATCACGGGCGGCATAACCGAAACGAAAAAGATCTGCGACATGGCGAACATTTATGACGGAGCCGTCCAGCTTCATATATGCGGAGGTCCCATAGCTACGGCGGCTTCCCTGCATGTAGAAGCGGTCCTTCCAAACTTCCTTATACACGAGGTTCACGAAGGCGCCATAAAAATGGCTATGCGAGAACTCGGCAAGTACGATTACATGCCGGACAAAAACGGCAATTATACGGTCCCGGAGCTTCCCGGCATAGGGCAGGAGCTTTCCGAAAAAGCGATGGCCGAGGCGACTGTCTATACAATCAAATAACCCGCCTCCATATTCGGCGGAAATAAAGGCCGGGTGTGCTTTTCAGCGCACCCGGCTGTCAATAAGGAGAAAATTTATGCTGAGCGAAAAAGCGAAGGAGCTTTTCAGAAAGCTCGAGATGGAATTCCCCGCTGTGGCGCTGAAATATCACGCGGTTAAGCCCGAAGGCGTCTCCGCATACGAAGGTGAAAAGCTGGCGTACTGCCAGTATGTCAAATATGCGCAGTCCAGCGGAAAAAGCTTTTATATAACAAAAGAAAACGACGCCTGCTACGGAAAGATGCCTCTAGGCATGATTCCGATGCCTCCGGTAACAGCCTCCGGTCAGGCCGGTTATGATTTTGAAATATACCGCTCCCCCATAGCCTGCCAGCAGCTTTACCAGAAGCTGCCCGTGCTCGTCCCCGGAACGGTAAACTACGTTCAGTTTGCGACCGTAGAAAACTGCGATTTCGATCCCGACCTTATAGTGTGCGTAGCCGGCTTCCCGCAGGCGGATATAATTATGCGAGCCACAAGCTATATTTCCGGCGATTTGTGGGAATCCAGGTCTTCGCCTGTCATAAGCTGCGCCTGGATGTACGCCTACCCGATAATATCCGGCAAGGTCAATCACATTACCACCGGCTTCTACCACGGTCTTAAAAGGCGCGGGGCATATCCGGCGGGGCTGAGGATGATCGCGATACCATACCAGAAGATAGACGAGGTCGTAACCGCGCTTGCTCAAATGCCGTGGACGCCCATCGCATTCAGAAACGACGAGGAAAGCAGGGCGGAGCTTAATCGAAGAATGGCCCGCTGGCAGGAGATGGCGGCTGAGCTTGGCTGTGAGGTGGATCTCCGCTGAGCCGGCCGCATATAGGCTGAGCCGGCCTTTTCGGAGCTGACCGCAACCGCGCTTTTATGAAAAAACGGCGGGAGCCGGACCGTTCCGGCTCCCGAAAAGCGCTTGGGCGTCTGGACTCATTTTCCGTCCATGTATCTGCGAATAGCGTCGAAGCTCTGGTCGCTAAGGTCGTGCTCTATCTTGCAGGCGTCCTCGCGGGCAACCTCCCTGTCAACCCCGAGCGAAACCAGAACGTCGGTAAGCACCTTGTGCCTCTCATACATGCGCGAAGCTATCTCCATTCCGGTCTCCGTGAGCTCGATATGGCTGTCTGAA
>JAJUHD010000031.1 GCA_029268085.1 Bacillota bacterium
GAACCAAACCTCATGACGTTTTCCGTCGCTGCTGTAGTAATTGAAAAACGGTGCCTGTGAAATATTATCGTACCGTATATTAGCGCCGACTCGCGCAGCCAGCAGAACGGCCCCGTAATTTGTCAGCAATCTTGCCGTGGAACCTCTGACAAAGGGTAGAGTCCAGTCATATCCGTAGTTCGGCATGCCCATCAGGATCTTTTCGCTGGGGATTACGCCCGTCGCATAGTCGAGCACCTTCCGCACCTCGTTGACGGGAGCAACGGCCATCGCGGGGCCCCGCAGATAACCCCATTCATATGTCATAATTATTACATGGTCAACAAGAGCTCCTAACGCCGGATAGTCGTGTGCCTCATACAGAAGCCCTTTTTGGTCCGCCCTGTTTTTCGGAGCCACCGCAACCGAAACCGAATAGCCCATGGGCCGCAGCCTGTTTACGGTCCTGCTTATAAAATTGTTGTAGTTCTGTCTGTCTTCAGGGTAAAGATATTCAAAATCGATATTCAGTCCGGTATAGCCTTTTTCCTCCATCACCGCTATGACGTTGTTGATAAGGGTATTCTGTATTTGAATATTCGTGAGGATGCCGTGTGCAAGCTCGCTGCTGAAGCCGGCGCCCTCCTCGATATTTGTAATAACCATTAACGGAGCGACCCCCGCGTTAAGCGAGGCTTGAATCGGACCCGCGTCGTTTATGCTTTTGAGACTGCCGTCGGGTCTGACCTGATAGCTGAATATGCTCAGAAAAGACAGATAAGGCAGGGTGTTTTGAAGTACATCGGCTTCGATTTCCGGAAAGGCATATCCGTTGACGTATATTTCCCGTACTTTCTGCGGCGGAAGCGGGATAATCAAGGTCTGCCCGACTTGCAGCCTGCTCGGGCTGATCCGGGGGTTGGCCGCAAGAAGGGTGCTTAGGGGTATGTCGAATTTTCTGGCTATGGAATACATAGATTCTCCGCGCCGTACCATATAGTTGAAATTATCGCCAGGGATAACTATTGCCTGACCGATCACCAGATTGCCGGGATTGGGCAGCTGGTTTACATTTATAATTGTATCAGCAGGCACACCATATTCCTGAGATATCCTGTATATGCTGTCGCCCGGTCTTACCACATGAATGATCAATTGATATCACGCTCCTATAACAAGCATCTAGCCTATTGTATGCTTATGGGCAAGAGGTTGTTTCGCCAGCAAAAGAATGATATAATAAGCAATCCAAATAAATGGCTTGCGCGGTTCGCGGTTATGATACAACAAAAAAGAAGGTATGGACTTGTCCTTTTTAAAAGACATTTTAATTGAAAACCCTATTATCGCGGCGGTGAGGAACGACGGGGAACTGGAAAAGGCGTCTCTAAGCCGTGTTAAAATAGTCTTCGTGCTATACGGGAGCATTCTTTCTCTGCCGCGCATCTGCGGCAGGCTGCACGAGGCTTCAAAAATGGTCTTTGTCCACGCAGATATGATAGAGGGACTGCGCGGCGACATGGCGGGCATCGAATATTTAGACCGCTTTGCCTCTCCCGCGGGAATAGTTTCCACAAGGCCGAACATAATTAAGTTCGCAAAGCAGCTTCACCTGAAGACCATACTGCGCGTCTTCCTGCTGGACTCGCTGTCGCTTCAGACCGGTATCAAGAATATCCTCGAAACGAATCCCGACGCCGTTGAGATTATGCCGGGCATCGCCTGCCGCCTGATAAATGAGATGGAACGGGCAATCACCGTTCCCGTAATTGCCGGAGGGCTCATTATAAACAAGGAACAGGTGCTTGAATCGCTGTCATATGGCGCGCTTGCCATTTCCACAAGCAAGGAGGAACTCTGGGATCTTTAACAACCCATTATGAACCAAATAACAAAGGAATAATTGAAAATATTATTGACATATGCCGATAACGGTGCTAAGCTTCTTTTAGTTAACGGCATATGCCAATAATATTTTGGGCGGTGAGATAATGCCAAGACCGAGAAAATGCCGTCGCGTTTGCTGCATGCCCACAAATCAGAGTTTCGGGCCGCTGGACAGATGTTCGGACGAACGCAGGACGATAGTTATGACCGTTGACGAGTATGAAGCCATTCGCCTGATCGACCTCGAAGGTCTCAGTCAGGAAGAATGTGCAAAACGAATGGCGGTTGCGAGGACGACGGCGCAGGCGATTTATAACAGCGCGCGTGTTAAAATTGCGGAATGTCTTGTCAGAGGAATGCATCTGTCCGTCAGCGGCGGCGATTATGTTATATGCGACGGAGCACCCTGCGGCTGCGGACATTGCCACAAAAAAAGATGCCAGTTTGGCAATGAAGATTAATCAAGGAAAGTGAGAAAAAATGAGAATTGCAGTAACATTTGAAGACGGTCAGGTATACCAGCATTTCGGACATTCAGAACAGTTCAAGGTCTACGATGTCGAGGACGGCAAGATCACCAAAACAGCTGTAATCAACACCAACGGCACCGGACATGGAGCGCTGGCGGGATTTTTACAAGCCCTTGGCGCTGACACGCTCATATGCGGAGGTATCGGAGGAGGAGCCAAAACGGCCCTGTCCGAAGCGAAGGTAAAGCTTTTCGCGGGAGTATCGGGAGACGCGGACAAAGCCGTCGAAGATTTTTTGGCGGGCAGGCTTGAGTCCGTTTCCGAAGCAACCTGCGACCATCACGGCGAGCACCACGGCGAAGACCACTGCTGCGGCGGACACGGCGAGCACCACGGCGAAGACCACTGCTGCGGCGGACACGGCGAGCACCACGGCGGCAATTAAACGGATACCTATCAAAGAAGCTCGCGGACGATATATCAGCGAGCTTCTTATTTATTAATTCAGCTAAAGTATCTTTAGACATGAGCGATTGCTTTTCCAGCGGACTTGTGATATATTCAGCGCAAAGATTAGTATCGAAACGGAGGATGCCATATGAGCAAACTGTCTGAACTGCCCAACATCGGGCCCGCAGTGGAAAACCAGCTCAATCAGGTGGGGATAATGACTTATGACGATCTGAAAAGCGTCGGAGCGGAAGGCGCGTGGCTAAGGATACAGGCAATCGACCGCTCGGCCTGTATAAACAGGCTCATGGGGCTGGAGGGCGCGATACGGGGCGTAAAAAAGAATTTCCTTCCAGAGGAACGCAAGGCGGAGCTGAAGGCCTTCTACAACGAGCATAAGGTCAAATGGTCCTGAAAATCCGATATATTCGAAGGGCATTGATGCGTGCGCGGGAATTACCTCTTGCAATCCGGCATTGATTGTGGTAAAATAAATACAATAAAAGAATAGTCGCGGCAGAGATTTGAGAGCCAGACTTGCATGAAGCCTTTATAGGCTTTTGCGGTCGTGGCTTTTTTTGCATCTTTGGGCCGTTTTCGTAGTCGGGAAGGTGAGTTAAACAATGATAGATGTTGCAATTATCGGAGCGGGCGTCATAGGCTGCGCCGCTGCTAGGGAGCTTTCGCGCTGGAAGCTCGATGTATGCGTCCTCGAAAAAGAAGCCGATGTTGCGGAAGGCACATCCAAGGCGAACAGCGGCATAGTCCACGCGGGCTACGACGCCGAGCCGGGTTCGCAGAAGGCCAAATTCAACGCGCGGGGCAGCGCCATGTTCCCAAGCCTTGTGAAGGAGCTTGACGTGCCATACCGTCAAAACGGTTCGCTGGTAGTAAGTTTTTCGGAGGATGATACTCCCCGTCTAGAAAAGCTGCTGGAATACGGCAGGCAAAACGGTATTAAAGGCCTTAAACTTTTGACCCGCGAACAGGCTCTTGAAAAATGCCCGCGTCTATCCGAAAAGGTCGTCGCGGCGCTCTACGCCGGAACGGCAGGTATTGTCTGCCCTTATGAGCTGACGCTTGCCTTCGCTGAAAACGCCAACAAAAACGGTGTGGAGTTTCGCTTTGACTCTCCTGTATCAGGGATAGACCGCATCGGCGGAGGATACAGGCTTACGCTCGAAAACGGCGAAACGCTTGAGGCGCGCATCATTGTCAACGCAGCCGGTCTTTATGCGGATGCGATGAACAATATGGTGAGCGGCAGGAAACTCCATATCATACCAAGAAAGGGTGAATACTGCCTTTTTGACCGCGCAGCGGAAGATCTTGCCCCGCTCACGATCTTTCAGACGCCTACCGCAATGGGCAAGGGCGTGCTGGTCACGAAAACGGCGGACGGAAACCTGCTCGTCGGACCGAACGCCGTAGACGTGGACGGTAAGGATGAAACGGAAACCTCGCGCGATGGACTTGACTATGTTCTGAAAACGGCGTCGCTCTCCGTCGGCGTCCTGCCTGAGAGGCAAATCATCACCTCCTTTGCCGGTCTGCGTGCTCACCTTGAAACAGGAGATTTTGAGATCGGCGAGGCGCCTGATGCGGAGGGCTTTATTAACGCCGCGGGCATTGAGTCGCCCGGGCTGTCTTCGGCGCCCGCGATCGGAGAATATATCGCCGAGCTTATTGCGAAAAAACTTTCCGCCGAACCGAACCCGTCTTTTGACCCTGTCCGTCGCGGTATACGGAAATTCAGGGAAATGAGCAATGAGGAACGTACCCGTTGCATTGCCGAAAACCCAGCCTACGGCAGAGTTGTCTGCCGCTGTGAGACAGTCACGGAGGCCGAAATTGTTGAAGCAATATGCCGCCCTCTCGGGGCGACAACGCTGGACGGGATAAAACGCCGCACCCGCGCCGGAATGGGGCGTTGCCAGTCCGGCTTCTGTTCGACGCGAGTTATGGAGATACTCGAAAGGGAGCTTAAAATCCCGCGCGAGACCGTCACAAAATTCGGAAAAGGCTCCGAGCTTCTCGTCGGAAAAAAACAATAAGAGAGGGTGCGGATATGATGGATAAAGAGCTTGTTATAATCGGCGCGGGGCCCGCGGGGCTTGCCGCAGCCGTCCGCGCGCATGAAGAAGGCGTCCGCGATATACTCATACTTGAGCGCGACGATGCGCCGGGCGGCATTCTGAACCAGTGCATACACAACGGCTTCGGGTTGCACACTTTCAGGGAGGAGCTGACAGGACCGGAATACGCCCAAAGGTACATAGAAAAAGTGCGGGAGCTAGGCATTGAGATCAAACTGGATACCATGGTGCTGGATATAGATTCCGAACGGCTGATAACCGCGGTCAATTCCGAAGACGGAATACTCGAGATACGCGCGGGAGCGATAATCCTCGCAATGGGCTGCAGGGAACGGCCCCGCGGTGCGCTGAATATTCCGGGAAGCCGCTGCGCGGGGATTTTTACGGCGGGAACAGCCCAGCGCCTTGTCAATATCGAAGGCTATATGCCGGGCAGAGAGGTCGTAATCCTCGGTTCCGGCGATATCGGACTCATCATGGCGCGCCGCATGACGCTTGAGGGCGCCAAGGTCAAGGCTGTCGTTGAGCTTATGCCCTATTCGACGGGGTTGAAAAGGAACATTGTACAGTGCCTCGACGATTACGGGATTCCGCTTCTGCTTTCGCATACCATAACCAGAATAAGCGGAAAAAAGCGCCTCGAGAGCGTGACTGTTTCGCGGGTGGACGACAAGCGCCGCCCGATAGAGGGTACGGAACAGGTTATTGCCTGCGATACGCTGCTCCTTTCTGTCGGGCTGCTGCCTGAAAACGAGCTTTCGCGAAACTGCGGGGTTGAGTTATCGCCAGTCACCGGAGGCCCTGTCGTAAACGAGAGCCTGCAGACCAATATTCCTGGAATTTTCGCCTGCGGCAACGTGCTCCATGTGCATGACCTCGTCGACAACGTCTCGGCTGAGAGTTCTTTAGCGGGGGCAAACGCGGCGAAATTCCTGAGAGGCGAGACTTCAGGAAGAGGAATTCCGGTCAAAGCGACGGGCGGCGTTCGCTATACCGTCCCGTCATTTGTCAATCCGTCCCGCGTTGCCGTACCTCTGGAGCTGCGCTTCCGCGTAGACAATGTGTATATGGACAGCTTCATATCGGTATATTTCGGCGATGTGCGGGAGATGCATACAAAAAAGCGCATTCTGACCCCGGGCGAAATGGAAAAGGTTCTGCTGCGTCCAGAACATTTTGCAAAATATCCTGACTGCCGAGAGATAACCGTCAAGGTTGAAGCTGAATAAAACGGGAGGAAAATGCAATGAGAACAAAAAAAGAACTTACATGCATCGGCTGCCCGATGGGCTGTACGGTTTCCGTTGAGCTTGAGGACGATAAAATCGCCGGAGTGACAGGCAACACATGTCCGCGCGGAAAGGAATACGCCGAAAATGAGCTTACGCACCCGGAGCGCACAGTCACGTCTACGATACCCGTCGAGGGCGGAGACCTCAGCATGGTTCCGGTGCGTACCGAGCGGGATATTCCGAAGGATAAAATATTCGACGCTATGTTGCAGATACGGCAAACTCGCCTGCGCGCGCCTGTTAAATCGGGAGAAGCCGTAATTAAAAATATTGCAGGAACGGATGTCGATCTTATAGCTACAAGATCGGTAAGCGCCGGCAGGATTGCGTAAAAATTTATAGATAAATTTTACTTAATTTATTGAAATCTGGAAGAATAAACAATAAAATAAGAACAGAGTGTTCTGCCGCAGGAATTTTGGGAAAGGGTCGTGAACTTCTATGAAGGCAGTTTTAGCGCTCGACCAGGGGACGAGCAGCTCCCGCGCTATTTTGTTTGATGTTGCGGGCAACATTTTGGCAAAGGCTCAATATGAATATCCGAAAATATTCCCGCAGCCGGGATGGGTGGAGCAGGATCCGACGGAGCTGTTCCTCAGCCAGTGCCGAGCAGCTTCCGAAGCTGTCGAAAAGAGCGGCCTCACAGCGAAGGACATTGCCGCCGTAGGCATTACGAACCAGCGCGAAACAACCATAGTTTGGGATGCGAAGACGGGAAAGCCCGTCTCGAATGCCATTGTATGGCAATGCAGGCGGACCGCAGCGATCTGCGACGAGCTGAAGCGAGAAGGCCTCGAAGAAACGGTCAGGGCAAAGACCGGACTGCTGATAGACGCATATTTCTCCGGTACAAAAATCAAATGGATACTCGACAATGTGCCCGGCGCGAGGCAAAAAGCCGAAAACGGCGAGCTTCGGTTCGGAAACGTGGACAGCTGGCTCATCTGGAACCTCACGAAGGGCGAGGCTCACGTCACCGACTATTCCAACGCCTCGCGCACGATGCTGTTCAACATACACACTCTCGAATGGGACAAGGAACTATGCGATAAGCTTGGAATACCCCTTGAGATGCTGCCGAAGCCGATGCCCTCGAGCTGGGTATACGGTACGGTCGCGTCAGGAATTCCGGGGCTTGAGAAGCTTAAGGGAGTGCCGATTTCCGGCGCGGTCGGAGACCAGACCGGCGCGCTGTTCGGTCAGGCGTGTTTTGATCCCGGAATGATGAAGAATACATATGGTACCGGCTGTTTCTTCCTTATGAATACGGGCAAGGAACCGGTACGGTCAAGCTGCAACCTTGTTTCGTCCGTAGCATGGGGCTTTGGCGGAAAAGTCGAATATGCCCTTGAAGGCAGCGTTTTCAACGCAGGAAGCGTCATAAACTGGCTGAGGGACGGGCTCGGGCTCATCAAGGCCCCCCATGAGTGCGATATTCTTGCCGAAAGCGTTAAAGACACGGACGGCGTGTATTTTGTTCCGGCCTTCACCGGCCTCGGTGCTCCTTACTGGGATATGTACGCCCGTGGCACAATCGTCGGGCTTACGGCGGCGGCAGGAAGGGCTCATATCGCCCGCGCCGTGCTGGAGAGCATAGCGTTTCAGGCCAAGGATTTGATCGAGGCGGCGAGCTGCGATTCGTCGCTTCCCTGCGGATGCCTGCGTGTTGACGGAGGCGCAAGCGTCAGCGATTTTATGATGCAGTTTCAGGCGGATATCCTCGGCATGGATGTCGACAGACCGCGGAACGTCGAAACAACCGCATTAGGCGCGGCATATCTCGCGGGGCTGGCCGTCGGGTTCTGGAAGTCGACGGACGAGATCCGCGGCTACCGTAAGACGGAGCGGCTTTTCAGGCCGAACATGGATAAATCCCGCAGAGAGGCGCTCTACTATGATTGGAAGCGAGCGGTCGAGCGCTCCAAGGGCTGGGCTGAAAGTTAAATATGTTTATTGGAGGCGGACATAGATGAAAAAGAGCATTGAAGGTGAAATTATTGAAATGGACTACGTTTACGGCAAAACGCTGTCGACTGTCGGTTACAATGAGGAAAAGCAGATGCTGGCGATAGAATTTACAAGAGGTCCCGTACATGTGTACAGCGAGGTTCCGAAAAACGTTTATGACGATTTGATTAAAGCGCCGGTTCCCGACGAATTCTTTGAAGAAAATATAAGACGTACTTACAAAAACAGAAGGGTATGGTAATGACCAAACGCCCGCCGTAAATTACGGCGGGCGTTTGATATTATAATTCTATATCCTGAATTTTAATATTATAGACTGAAGCTGATTGAACTCATCCGTCAGCTTCTGCGAAGAAGCCGAGCTTTCCTCCGCCGTTAATGAGTTTTGCTGGACGACAACGGATATCTGCTCCATTCCGGTCCTGATCTGGCTGAGTGCCGACGCCTGCTCGGCGGTTGCTTTGTTGATCTCTTCCATCAGGTCATTGGATCTTTCGGATATGTTCTTTACTTCTTTCATGGATTCGGCGACAGATCTTGCGTGCATGGTTCCGCCGCTGACTGACGCAATCGTAGCTTCAATAAGATTAGAAGTGCTCTTTGCGGCTTCCGCTGAATTGACCGCAAGGTTTCTGACCTCCTCAGCAACAACGGCAAATCCCTTGCCCGCAGCTCCTGCCCTTGCTGCCTCCACCGCGGCGTTGAGAGCAAGTATGTTAGTCTGGAAAGCAATATCCTCAATTGCTTTAATAACCTTTGATATTTGTTTTGATTTTTCCTCAATATCGGTTATCGCATCGAGCATGTTGTTGACGGCAAGCTCTTCCTCATTGACCAGCTTAACAACATTTTCAGACAATTCGGCTGCGCTGCTCGCGTTGGCCGCGTTTACGCTTACGTTTTCGGAAACGGTGGCGATGCTTGCCATCAGCTCCTCGATTGTTGCTGCCTGTTCCGTTGTTCCCTGAGCGAGAACGGTAGCTCCGTTCGAAATGTCCGCGGAATCGGCGTAAATGCGTTCCGAAGCAGTCTGAAGGCTTGCGATAATGTCCCTTATATTGGTTTTGATCGCGGTCAAGGCATCTTTAATTGCCGAAAATTCTCCGATATAATCAACATCCGAGCTTATTGAGAAATCATAGTTTGCCATGCAGGACAGTACATTGGAAATATCGTTTATGTATTCTTCAAGCGTACAGACCGTGTCTTCAACCGCGTCCGCAAGCTCGGAGGTTTCATTTTTTTCGCGCTTAAAGGCCGCCATGGGAATATTAAGCCTTCCGGATTTGACAGCCATCATTTTGTCCTTAATTGCAAGAACCGGAGCGGCAACTATCCTTTGCGTGACTTTTGCCAGCACTACAAGCGCAAATATTGCAATTACAATCGAAATTCCCAGAAGAAGGAATATTACGTTTCTGAATAGCCTGTCATTTTCGGCTGTGGGCTGACCGGAGAAAAGGATACCCAGTATTTCACCGCTGCTGTTTGTAAGAGGCTCATATCTTACGGACATTTTTTGCTTAAGGATTACTGCTTTGCCCGTATAGGTTTCGCCCTTCAAAACCTTTGAAGAGATTTTTGGGTCAAGCTGGGTCCCTACGCCGCGCTCTCCCTTGTCGTTGAGAACGGTGGTATTCAGACGTATATCTCCGATAAATACCGTTATCTCATTACCGGTCTGCTCCTTAACATTATCAACCAGCGCTGTGTTTGACAGATCATAGCCTATGATAAGGGCGCCGATCACCGAGCCGCCGGAGTAAACGGGACAGGAGGCCTGCATATACAGCCCGTTACCGTCGGAATAAAGATCGGACACCGCTTTTCCGTTTAGCGCCGAAGAAAAGTCGAGCGACTTTACAACATTTTCGCTGGTCCAAATGGCTTTGCCGCCAGCGTCGGAAACTGCGGCGTAGTAGCCTTCCTTGTTTAAAACCGAAGCCAAGCTTGCTTCTATTCCGCTGCTGTCGCCGTCAGTTATGCCGGCCACAAGCCGATTGTCAGCGGAGAAGCTCTCCGCAAAGCTCGATGTTTCCTCCTTTTGCATCTCGATGCTGCTGCGCAGGAAGTTCACTGAGGTCTGGCATTTGCCCGCAATCGTTTTGTCTGTGACGGATCGGAAGCTGAAAAAAGATACTGTAAGAATTACCCCGACAAGCAAAACCATTATGCAGCTTGCCATTCCCAAAAGCTTCGAACTAATTTTTGACATTTTCCGTTCCTCCAACCATTTTTGGTAAAAACTAACTATTTTATATAAACAAATTTTGTTCAATTTGTTTATTCTACGAAAATCCTGTTTGCTTAATATTTTTTTACCGTAAAACTTAATAAAAAAACAAAGAAGCCTCCAACCGCGTTTTCGTGCGGGTGGAAGGCTTTAAAACGTTTTAATCAATAACGGATACTCTGCGAGGAAGTTTCAGCTGACCTTGGCGGTTTCTCTGAGAAGCTTCTCGATTTCTTCGGCGGGCATGGGTCTGTGGAAATAAAATCCCTGCACTTCGTCGCATTTCAGGTTCTTGAGAACCGCTTCCTGTTCCTTGGTCTCTACCCCCTCGGCAATTACCTTGAGCTCCAGATTCTGCGCAAGGCTCAATATGACCTTGGCGATCGCGGCGTCCTTGCTGTCGGCAGTGATACCGTTTACAAATTCCATTGCCATCTTCAGACGGTCGATGGGCAGCTGCTTGATGCGGGCGAGCGACGAATACTCTGTTCCGAAATCGTCTAGAGATACGCTGATACCGAGCGTTTTCAGATCGGCAAGTATCTGCTGAATATTGAGGCCGTCTTTGACCGCGATGCTCTCCGTGATCTCCATTTCAATATATTTGCCGTCAAGACAGGTCTCGCTGAGAATATCCTTGAACATCTGAACGATATTTGAATTATAAAACTGCTCTACGGAAAAATTGACAGCCATTCGCATAGGTGGCAGCCCCATATCCTGCCATAGTTTGTTCTGGCGGCAGGCCGTCTCGAAAATCCATTTGCCCATGGGGACTATGAGTCCGGACTGCTCCGCAAGCGGGATAAAATAGCTCGGCATAAGCATACCAAGCTCCGGATGGTTCCATCGTATAAGCGCCTCGACTCCGACGATCTGCTTCGTTGCAAGATCAACCTGAGGCTGATAATGCAAAACCAGCTCATTGTTTTGCAGCGCTTTGTACAGCATATGAGTGACATGCACTTTCTCTTCGACCGCTGCCTTCATTTCTGGCGAACACAGAGTAATATGGTTTTTCCCATGGCCCTTAGAGTAATACATCGCGATATCAGCGCTTTTAATCAGAGTATCTCTGTCTGCACCGTCTTCCGGATAGACCGAGATGCCTGAGCTGGCGGTAACGAAGAATTCCCTTTTGTTGAATACCAGCGGCTCGCAAATAGCAGACATAAGGGCTTCGGTACGCTGTCTCAGATCGTCTTGCCCGTCAAAATCCGTAAGGAGCACTACAAACTCGTCACCGCCGAACCTTGCGGCAAAATCATTGGGACCGAGCGCACTGATTAAATTTTGGGATACCCGACATAGCAAAACGTCGCCGATCTCATGTCCCATTGTATCGTTGACCGATTTGAAAGAATCCAGATCGACAAACAGAACTGCGATTTTGTTGTTATGTATATCCGCATTCGCAATCGTATCGTCCAGCTTTGTATTGAAAGAAAACCTGTTCGGCAGTCCGGTCAGCGTATCGTAATACGCCATATGCCGGATCTCTTTTTCCTTATCGATCTTGAAGAATGCGTCGCTGAGCATGTTTGCCAGAACGGACATTATCCTCTTTTGATTAGGTGGCCAATTGTTTTGGCGGCGGACTGTATGAAATGTGATAAACCCGCATACTTTTTCCGACCGGATAATAGGCACGCTGATAATCGACTTGATGCCGTCGGAGCGAAGCACCTTTTTTTCGGGCGGAGTCGGCTCCAATTCATCTATATCGGCAATGCCTATTGCAATTTTTTCCGATTTCTGTTTATTCCATAATAAGCTTTCACAGACTGAAATATATGTCATCATGCTATTGACAGAGCCGATTCCGGGAGCACACCATTCGGCATAATTATTTACCTGCGAACCGTCTGTCGACAGCAAAAAAACGTTGGCCCTGTCCGCACCGCAATGCATACTGATTATTTCGAGAAAATGGCGGACTTTATGCCTGATGCTGTCTGAGTTGACAGCAATCATTTCAGACGAAAGCTTCAAAATGATGTTCGTCTCGTGCAGATGCTGCTTTACCAGCCTGTAGCGTCCGTCCAAAATGTTTTTAACCACTGAGGCCATGGTTATCAGACATATAAAAGCAACATACTGCGATACAAAATGGACTCTATTCAATGTTCCGGGATATCTGAACCATAAATAGAAAGGGAGAAGCAGTATTATGGCTGAAGTCACGATAATCATCGACCGCCCGTTTCTGCCGATAGACAGGATGAGGAAAACGGCGGAAATCGTCCAGACAACATAGCCTATGAGAGTATAGTAGCTTAAAACAAGGAAGGTCAAAAACAGCGAATAAGAAACCAGCAGTAGACGGCTTTTCAATCTCTCCGATCTTACCCTCTCTTTGACTATATACAGAAAGAGTGCATACAAAAGAAAAATTCCCGTATTGGAGGCAATCTGCCGGACATCGAAACCTTCCGACATAAAGAAAACCGAGATGAATACCGCCAAGACAAGGCATACCGGTATAACATTGTCTATCATCATCCTGTTTTCATATACCAGAGAGTCGCAGTCGGATTCAGCGTTTATGTAGTTTTTAATAGTCGAGACAAGTCTGCTCAAAAGCTCACCTCATAACAGTACAAGATCATTGCTTTATCACTTGAACTAAAACCACTTTATTACAAAATTATCCATAAATCAACCTATATTCGCGAAATTAGGACATTTTAAGAGCATATTACTGTTGCAAAAGCGGCGCCGCTCCTGTTCGGACGGAGCGGCGCCGGCAAAAACATATTTAGCTTTGCGGAAAATCCCGATATCCGGGCTGAGCAGCTCGCAGGATTACTTGTTCCTGATAAACAGGACTCCCAGCGTTCCGGGGCCGCAGTGGCAGGCGACAGTACATCCGGCCTCTGTTTCGCAGACACGGGTAAAATGCCCGTATTTTTCAACCGCTTCCTTAGCAGCTTTGATATCGTCCTCGCGGACGGGCGTATGCGTAATGAAAATGCGGTTGCGGATTATATCGTCCCGCCCATCGAGGCGATCCTTGGCATATTCGTAAAGGCATTTGGCAAAAGGCCCCCGATATTTCTTGACGACCTGCATCTTTCCGTTCCTGACCTCGATGCATGGCTTAAGATGCAGTATGTTCGCACCGAGGGCCATAACGGAGGAACAGCGCCCGCCCTTGACCATATAATCAAGACGGCTCAGCAGGAAGCTCGCCTCCACACGCCCCGCGAGATCCCGAAGCTCTTCGCACATGGCGTTTATATCAGTGCAGGTCTTTGCCATCGCGCAGGCTTCCATGACCACATGGCCCTGCCCCGAAGACAGGTTCATGGAGTCTACCACATACACGTTCGGATAATCATTCGCGGCAATGCGGGCATTCTGATGACAGGCGGAAAACTCAGAGCCGATGTTTATATGTACGACCGCATCATATTCCTTTGAGAGCTTTTCAAAGACTATACGATATTCCTCGATATTTACGGCTGTCGTCGAGCAGAGCTCGCCGCCTTTGTCCACATGGGCGAAAATATCAGCGGGAAATATATCAAAACTGTCTTTGAAGTTTCCGCCGCCTTTTACTATCGTCAGCGGGATTACCGTAATGTCGTTTTCCTTCAGCAGGTCCTCTGACAGATCGCAGGTGCTGTCCGAAGTTATCTTTATTTTCATAAATATATTCACGCTTTCGTTTTGATTTCCTTGCTGTAAACAAATTGCAGACCTTCCCCTTCAAACAAGTCAGGGGTTTTACGTTACAAATCTATATTTTCTCAATTTAACTCGTTTTGTCAATAGATTTTTAGACAAATAATAGATAAAGAATTTTATATAATCAGGCCTGGCCCGCGCTCTAGTCTGCTTGACCCGATTGCCGCATCAGATCGACAAAAATCTTTACGATTTCAGGATCAAACTGGGTGCCTGCGTTGCTTTGCAGCTCTTCCAGCGCGGCTTCCTTTAAAAGAGCTTTTCTGTATACGCGGTCTACGGTCATGGCGTCATAGGCATCGGCAACCGCCAGTATCCTTGACAGCAGCGGGATCTCTTCTCCGCGTTTACCGTACGGATAGCCGCTGCCATCCCATCTTTCGTGGTGAGTCAGGATAAGATCGGCAACGCTTTCAAGCTCGGGAGAGGACATCGCAATTTTATATCCGATTTCCGGATGCGTTTCCATTATGGTAATTTCTTCCTCGTTCAGTTTGTCCGGCTTATTCAGGATACGGTCGTCGATACCTACTTTTCCTAAATCGTGAAGCATAGAAAACAGGTGCAGATCATCCATCAATTTTTGAGAAAGCCCTATCTTTTCGCCTATCATCCTGCAGAACTTAGATATACGGGACGAATGGGCTTCTGTTTCATGGCTCCGGGCGTACATTGTCGCCATTATCGAGGAGAGCACGGCGTTGCGGTAGCTTTTCTGCTCAAATAGTTTACGCTTTCTTAAAAACTCCTCAGCCTCTTTTTCGGCCCTGTCAAGACTGCTGTCCGCACTTTCTTTTGTTCCGAAGCCAACCGAAAGGCTGATATGTTTTTCGTTGTTTGATAAGGAGTTATTAAATTTTTCGCAGGTATCTTTTATCAGAATAAGTATTTCATAAGCCTCGTCACGCCCCGTACACGGCAGTATAACGGTAAAATCATCCCCGCCTGTTCTGCAAAGTGTATCACCGTCTCTTAAGCAGCTTTGTATTATCTTGGCGGTTTCTATTATAAGGCGGTCTCCCTCGCCATGTCCGAACGCATCGTTAATCAGCCTTATACCGTTAATATCCGCCATGATTATAGATATCGGAACCAGACCGGAACCGTCGAGGCGTTTCTTTTCAGACTCGTAATATCTCCGGTTATAGAGTCCGGTCATATAGTCGTGTTCGCTTATATACTGTATCTGATCCAGCCTTTTCTTCGACTCTGTAATGTCGATTATAATGCCTTCAAGAGCCGCTACGTCTCCGTCTTCTTTGAAAACGCCCTGCCCCGTCTCAAGAACCCACTTGTGTTCGCCTGCAGCTGTTATAATCTCATACTCGTGACGAAAAGTGCTCTTAAGCTTAATTGCGCGTTCCCACTCGAGCCATAGCAGTTCTCTGAATTCCGGCGCGATAATATCATTGTATGACAGCTCGTGATTGTTCACCAGACTTTCCGGCTTATATCCGGTAAGCTCATAGCAGCCGTCGGATATAAACGTCATAGTCCATTGCCTGTCATACTTGCAGCGGTACGCCATGCCCGGAAGGTTTGAAAGGAGCATGCTTTTACTCCGTTCGCTCTCACGCAAGGCTTCTTCGGCAATTTTTTTGTCGTTGATATCCTGAGCGATACACAGATGATCCCCGCTTTTAGACCGGGTTCCGTCAATGTTTATTCTTGATACCAACAAATTTACCCATATGTATGATCCGTCCGGTCTGATATAGCGCTTTTCTGTTGTATAATTGTCAATTTCCCGGGTCTTGAACCGCTCGAACAGCTCCAGATCACGCTTAACATCGTCAGGATGCGTTATTTCCATCCAGTTTATCGAAGAGAAGTCTTCCTTTGGCCTTGACAGTATTCGCGCAAATTCTGCGTTTATTCTTTGCTCAAATCTATAATTATTAGCAAAGGCTATCCCCACCGGGGCCTGTTCAAAAACGGCCTTGAAGAGAGTCTCGTTTTCCCGCAGCTTTTCGCTTAGGGCATGTGTTTTTATGTTGTTCAAAAAGAATTGATAAAGTACGGTCAGCAGCAGTATAAGGAAAAAGATGTTTGCTGCTGTCAGCAAGACCTGTTTGAATATTTTTGATTGCCAGTAAGCGGCGGGATAGTCGATGCCGAACATGGCAATGACTTTTCCTGTTAGGGGATCCTTGATTGGGGCAAGCGCGCTAATCCATGTCCCCCATCTGTCGGTAAGCGGAGCGGTCAGAACAGATTCTCCGGTATAGAACGGCAGCAAATCCTGCTCGGTGGCTTCATAGTATTCCTGCCCGGGAGGCGAGCAGCTTTCAGACTCGGGCGATTCGGAATCAGCCATGAAATATAGCCTGCCGTCTTTATATTTAAATAGATATGCATATCTGATTTCCGAATGGTGCTTTTTGAATTCCGACAAGTCGCGTTTTATTTCCAGATAAGCAGTGGAATTCACATCGGACGGATCTGCGTTTAGCGACATAAGCTGATCGGAGGATAAAAACGATGCCGCAGACTCTGCCAGACTTATTGCCTCTTGCTTTGCCTGCAAGGTGGTTTTATTCCAAGTATTATAAACATTGAGCGCGCCTACCGATATAGACAATACTACGGCAAGTAAAAATAACATTTTAGATAGACGCTGCTGTTTCATATTGCTTTCCATAATGCCGGCCTCCGGGTTTCGTTAGTGACTCTTAGACAAAAAGCTCGTAGACGGCAAAGCTTACTGCTGTTATGAAAACAGTTTTTTCCAAAACACTTCATCCTAACGTTGTCAACTATAATAATTATGTAAAATTTAACAAAAACAATAAAAATCACAGGTAAAATCTGTAATTTTATGTCTTTTCGGTATTTTTTAGCTCAAATTATATTATTACACGGGATAGAGCAATGTTCAATTGATAATTTGATAAATTGTGGGAGACAAAGAGGATCAGGCAAGCAGTGATATGGCGAATCAGGCGGGACTCCAGCAAAGGTGCCGGCAAAGGCGGAAATGCTGTTTAAGGGTACCTCAGGTCTTCATGAACTATAAAATCAAACTCTAAGAAAATATCGTCTTCGCCTGAGAGAACCCTTGCAAAACCTGAAAAATAATAGAAACCGTTCCGATGGCCAAAGATTTTCGGAACGGTTTCTATTATTAAGTTTGATATGTAAAGCACTCTTAAAAATCAGCCATTTAAACGTGCCCTGCCGTATGGACTCATACGGCAGGGCAGCCTCCTCCTTATTCGGGTTCCCCATCCCATAATAGCGGGCGTTGCTTGCGCCGCCTGATTATAATTTATTCGTCGTCCTTTGCGCCCAAAGGCGCTTTTTCGTGCTCCGCACAGCGCGTTATACGGGCGATTCCATATCCGTTTATAGTGTGTCTGGTTGATCCAAATATCGCATATTAAAGATAACATCCCCATACCCGGGTGTCAATAAACATAAACGATCCAAAATAATTTTCAGCGTTTTTGTGAAAACTCTATAACAAAATTACTATATAATACACATCTGGTACGTGGCATTACCAGATTCAGCGCAGTCAGTTAAGTCTTCATCGGAGGGATTTTTTCATGTCGTCCTGCAACAGGCTCAGCCCTCTGTTAGTTATCTGCTCAATAAAGGCAGCGATTTCTTCCGGACTTTCCTGCATTCCGTTTTGAGCCCAGGAAATGATTACCGCCGCGCATCCATGCGAGAAGAAGCTGTAAATTTTCTCGAGTGTCCCTATATCGGCATGGGGAGCGACCGTTTTCCATTCAGAAATACACTTATCATGCGCGACTAGCAAAACCCGGTTTAAAAAATCCTTATCCCCGTTTTCACTGAGAATCGCTTTGCAAATGGCTTCGTTCCGCTTGATATCAAC
>JAJUHD010000032.1 GCA_029268085.1 Bacillota bacterium
CCGCCGAAGGGCTCGATCTCTGTCGGGTGGTTGTGAGTTTCGTTTTTAAAGAGCAGCAGCCACTTCTCGGTGCCGTTCTCTGTCTCAACATCGATTTTGACCGTGCAGGCGTTTATTTCCTCACTCTCGTCGAGCTTATCAAGCTTTCCGTTTGCCTTGAGATATTTGGCTGCTAGCGTTCCAATATCCATAAGGCAGATCGGCTTAGTGCGGCTAAGATAACTGCGTATTTCAAGGTATTTGTCCCACGTTTTTTGAAGGATTTTATCCTCAAATTTCACGCTGTCAATTATCGTATTAAAAGTCGTGTGGCGGCAGTGGTCAGACCAGTAGGTGTCGATCATCCTTATTTCTGTAATAGTCGGGTCTCGCTTTTCGGAGGCGAAATACTTCTGGCAGAAGCGCAGATCATCCTCATCCATAGCTAGTCCTTTTTCACGGATAAAAGAGGCGACTTCTTCATACCCCATAGCTCGGAAGCCCTCAAGCACCTCGACTTCTGTGGGTATCTCGTAATCTGTTTTGAGAGTTTCATAAGTTCCGAGCGAGGCCTCGCGGCTTTCAACCGGGTTAATAACGTAGTTTTTGATCAATTCAAGCTCAACATCCGTCAGCTTGCCGCTCAGGACATAGACCTTTGCGGTTCTGACAGTCGGGCGCTCGCCTTGTGATACGATCTGGACGCACTGCGCCGCGGAGTCCGCACGTTGGTCGAACTGTCCGGGAAGGTACTCAACAGCGAAAACACAGCAGCCATCGGTGCGTTCAAGCTTATCGGATACAATATCAAGCTGCGGCTCTGAGAAAACGGTGTGTTTGCAGCGCTCAAAAAGCTCTCTGCTGATATTTTCAACATCGTAGCGGTTTATGAGCCGCACGCTTTCCAGCCCTTTGATGCCCAGAAAGCTCCGGATATCCTCACAGAGCGCTCTGGCCTCAAGAGCCTCGGAGCTTTTCTTTTCAACATAGACCCGGTAGACCACTGCTATTCCTCCTTTTTGAATGCCTTGAGCGCCCTTTGCCCTATATCTTTGCGGTAAAATGCATTGCCGAAGCCGACAAGCTTCACCGCTTCATATGCCTTGTCGATAGCCGTTTTAAAATCACCGGACTTTGCCGTAACTCCGAGAACGCGCCCGCCGTTCGTCAGGAGCTTTCCGTTTTCAAGCTTTGCGCCCGCAAAGTATATCTCCGTATCCTCAGGTTTTTGAGCGGGGAGAAGAATCTCGTAACCTTTTTCATACTTTTCGGGGTAGCCCTGTGACGCCATAATTACGCAGCAGGCATAGCCTGAGGAGAATTTCACATCGGTTTCAGAGAGAGTGCCGTTTCTCGTTGCTAACATTATGTCAACCAAATCGCTTTCCAGCAGAGGAAGCACGACCTGCGTTTCGGGGTCGCCGAAGCGGCAGTTATATTCGATGACCTTCGGGCCGCCTTTGGTCAACATAAGCCCAAAATACAGACAACCTCTAAAAGTACGTCCCTCTGCGTTCATGGCGTTAATCGTCGGAACAAAAATCTTTTTCATGCACTCAGCGGCAATCTCGTCCGTATAATATGGGTTTGGGGCGACCGTACCCATTCCACCTGTATTGAGTCCTTCATCGTTATCGTGCGTACGTTTGTGATCCATGCTGGACACCATCGGGACGACGGTTTTTCCGTCTGTAAAGGAGAGGACGGAAACCTCAGGCCCTTCGAGATATTCCTCGATGACCACCTGTAAGCCGCTTTCTCCGAAGACCCTATCCTCCATCATTGAGCGGACGGCGGCCTTTGCCTCCTCACGCGTCTGTGCGATTATGACTCCCTTGCCGAGAGCAAGCCCGTCCGCCTTGACGACGGTCGGGACCGGTGCGGTATCAAGATAAGCCAGAGCCTCAGTCATGTCCGCGAAGACCTCATACGACGCCGTAGGGATGCCGTATTTTTTCATAAGGTTTTTACTGAAAACCTTGCTGCCCTCGATTATCGCTGCGTCCTTATTTGGTCCGAAGCAAGGGATACCCGTCTTTTCAAGCTCGTCAATACAACCGAGGACAAGCGGGTCGTCCGGAGCGACGACAGCAAAGTCTATTGAATTTTTCTTTGCAAAATCAACTATCGCGGCAATATCCTTTGCGCTGATATCAACACAGACAGCATCCTTCACAATACCGCCGTTACCTGGAAGAGCATATATTATGTCAACCTTAGGGCTTTGCCTGAGCTTTTTAATTATCGCGTGTTCCCTGCCACCGCCGCCGATTACCATTATTCTCATATCGCACCTCGGTTTACATAATTAGTGGTGAAAAAGTCTCATGCCCGTAAACGCCATTACCATGTTCTTCTCGTTGCATTCCGCAATGACGTCGTCATCCCGGACAGAACCGCCGGGCTGGGCGACGTAAGTCACGCCGCTGCGCCTTGCTCTTATTATGTTGTCAGCGAAAGGGAAGAACGCGTCCGAACCAAGGGAAACGCCCTCGATTTTTGAAAGATATTCGCGCTTATCCTCATAGGAGAGTTTTCTGGGCTGCTCCGTGAAGAAGCGGCGCCAGACATCGTCTCCGCGCACATCGTCCGCCTCCTCGGAGAGATAGACATCGATAGCATTATCGCGTACTGCGCGGGGCAGATCGGCAATAAAGGGCAGTTCAAGCACCATCGGGCTCTGGCGGAGATGCCAGTTGTCGGCCTTTCCGCCCGCAAGGCGTGTGCAGTGGATGCGGCTCTGCTGACCCGCTCCGACGCCGATTGCCTGACCGTCTGCCGCGAAGCATACGGAGTTCGACTGCGTATATTTCAGAGTTATAAGGCTTATTATGAGGTCACGCACAGCAAAGTCAGGCAGATTTTTGTTATCGGTTACGATGTTTTTCAAGAGATCGGCATTAATCTCAAAGTTGTTTCGCCCCTGCTCAAAGGTGATGCCGAAAACCTGTTTTATCTCAAGCGTTTCAGGTACATAGTCTCTGTCGATCTGGACGATGTTGTATGAGCCCTGTTTCTTTGTTTTAAGAATCTCAAGCGCTTCGGGAGCATAACCGGGAGCAATTATCCCGTCAGACACCTCGCGCTTAATAATATTTGCGGTTACTACGTCACAGACGTCGCTCAAAGCGATCCAATCTCCGAAGCTGCTCATTCGGTCGGTTCCGCGCGCCCTCGCATAGGCGCAGGCGAGGGGAGAGTCATCCAGACCGTCAATATCATCTGCAAAGCAGGCGCGCTTGAGTTCGTCAGAGAGCTTATTGCCTACCGCCGCGCTCGTTGGGCTTACATGCTTAAAGCTCGTTGCGGCACACATTTTCGTTGCCTCGGACAGCTCCTTTACGAGCTGCCAGCTGTTGAAAGCGTCGAGGAAATTGATGTATCCGGGGCGGCCGTTTAAAATAGTAATGGGAAGTTCGCTGCCGTCATACATATAAATCTTTGCGGGTTTCTGATTGGGGTTGCAGCCGTATTTAAGTTCGAATTCTTTCATCTTTAACCACCTTACGCGTTCTTGTTGATCATGCGGCTGTCAAAGTCGCCGCTGTCAATTTCAATAAACCTGACGTAAAGAGAGACTTTGTTGTCCGCGTTGAGGTTTTCCCAAAGGAGCGCCGTATATTCATCAAGGTCGTTTCCAATGGCGACGGCTTCCGGCTCGCCGGTAAAGCTCGGTATGGGCTTGCCGTTGCCGGAATAGGTGTGGATAAAGTGCCCGACACCATTTAAGGGATGATAAGAGAATGTAAAGCGGTTGCAGCCGGAGCCTTGGGCATCCGCGGATTTCAGTATGCTCAGCTTATAGCTGTAGCCGTTTTCAAAATCGAGGAGGCCGCTGACTCGCGGGGTATAGTTCGGCGCATCCGGCTCAAAGCGGCGGGTATTGAGCGCATTTTCAAAGGTGCCGCCCTTTGAGAAATAGTCAAATATAGTATCCGTCTGGTCACCGTTCGTGACGATGATCTTTTTTCCGCAGACACGGACAGGCGAGTAGATGATAAGGCTCGGATCCTCAACCTTGCTTTTATCAAACGGATGTATGACGACGTCTCCGCCGTTTTCAACAAAGATGCGGTTGCGGCTGTTTTCACTCCTGCCCATGATAAAATATGCGAAGACTGCCTTCTTGCCGTCCGCCGATTTGCCGATAATTATACCTCTGCCGGGATAATCGTTTCCTCGGAGTATAGCGCCTATATCGTTGATTTCATAAGCCATAATCTGCGCCCTCTTTCATGATTTTTCTGGAAATAAGCTCTGCCGCTCTGGGGAGTATCATCCACTCGGCGCGTTCCATAACGCGCCGCTGAAGCTTTTCGGGGGTGTCGTTTTTATAGACAGGGACGCTCTTTTGAAGGATTATCTCTCCGCCGTCGGGTATCTCGTTGACGAAATGCACTGTCGCGCCCGTAACCTTGACACCGTAGCGAAGCGCCGTCTCATGGACGCGAAGGCCATAAAAACCCTTGCCGCAGAAGGAAGGAATGAGCGAAGGGTGGATATTGATTATGCGTTTAGGCCATTTCGAGACAAAGTCAGGGGACAGAATGGACATGAAACCCGCAAGTATAATCAGCTGAATACCGTGCTCCTTCAGCGCGCTCTGAATTTTTGTTTCGAATTCCGTCTGGCTTCCGCAGATTTTTTTTGAGACGACGACGGAAGGAATACCATGTTTTTTCGCCCTTTCAAGGGCGTGGGCGGTTTCATTGCCTGAAACGACGAGCACTATCTCTCCGCTTTTGAGCAGACCTTTTTCCTGCGCGTCGATCAGCGCCTGAAGGTTTGTTCCGCCGCCGGAAACCATGACGGCGATTTTCGTCTTCAGCATATTATGACACCTTCGTCTGACTTTACGACCTTGCCCATAACATAGGCAGCCTCGCCGTTGGCGTAAAGAATATCAAGAGCTTTGTCAGTATCCTCTTTCGCTACGATAACGCTCATGCCGACACCCATATTGAAGGTGTTGAACATATCTCGTATGGGGATATTGCCTATAATGGCGATATAGTTGAAAATGAGCGGTATGCGCAGCGCCGATCGGTCGATATTAGCCGAAAAGCCCTTTGGAAGGCTGCGAGGGATATTTTCATAGAAGCCGCCGCCCGTGATATGGGAAACCGCTTTGACCTTGACCGCCTCAAACAGCGCAAGCATTGGCTTGACGTAGATTTTTGTCGGAGTAAGCAGAGTTTCGCCTAAAGACGCGCCGTCAAGCTCGGAAACGGGGGCCTTCAAATCGCAACGATCTACGTCGAAAACCTTGCGTACGAGCGAAAAGCCGTTTGAGTGTACGCCGCTTGAAGGCAACGCTATGATAACATCGCCCTCTGCGACAGCGTTTTTATCCAGAACCTTCGATTTATCCACGACGCCGACAGAAAAGCCCGCCAGATCATATTCGTCGGCAGGGTAGAAGCCCGGCATCTCGGCGGTCTCGCCGCCTATCAAAGCGCAGCCTGATTGTACGCAGCCCTCGGCGATGCCGGAAACAATAGCGGCAATCTTTTCCGGTACGTTCTTTCCGCAGGCAATATAGTCAAGGAAAAAAAGCGGCTTTGCCCCGCAGCAGATGATGTCGTTTACGCACATCGCGACGCAGTCGATACCGACCGTATCGTGCTTGTCCATCAGAAATGCGAGCTTGAGCTTTGTGCCGACGCCGTCGGTGCCGCTTACCAGTACGGGATTGGGAGTATCCTTGAGATCAAGCTCGAACAGGCCGCCGAAGCCGCCGATATCGGAGGCGTTCGAGCCAACGAGGGTACGAGCGATATGACTTTTCATAAGCTCGACCGCCTTATAGCCCGCAGTAATGTCTACGCCCGCGTCCTTGTAGCTCTCGGAAAAGCTTTTCATTCAGCGTATCTCCTTTCGCTTATCTTTTGCTCAAACCGATTTTTGTTTGGCTTCAAGGGAACCTCTGTGGGATATAGGCCGCTGAAGCAGGCGGTGCAATAGCCTTTCTGTGAGAAGTTGTCCGTAAGCTTGCCGACGTTCTCAACGCTCAGGTAGCCGAGAGAGTCGGCGCCGACAATCTTTGCTATTTCCTCGACCGAGTGATGGCAGGCAATGAGGTTTTCGCGGCTGTCGATGTCTGTGCCGTAATAGCAGGGGTTCAGGAAGGGCGGAGCGGAGATGCGCAGGTGAATCTCCTTCGCGCCCGCGTCGCGCAGGAGCTTTACGATCCTCGCGCAGGTCGTCCCTCGAACGATGGAATCGTCTATAAGAACTACGCGTTTGTCCTTGACCGTTGACGCGACAGGGTTAAGCTTGATGCGGACCTTGTCCTCGCGGGACTTCTGGCCGGGGGATATGAAGGTCCTGCCGATATAGCGGTTCTTAATAAGCCCTATCCCGTAGGGGATTCCGCTTTGGCGAGAAAAGCCGATCGCGGCATCGATGCCCGAATCCGGCACGCCGACGACGACATCGGCCTGAACAGGATGCTCAAGCGCGAGGAAAGCGCCTGCGCGGAGCCTAGCGTTGTGGACGCTGCTGCCCTCAATAACAGAATCGGGACGGGCAAAATAGATATATTCAAAAACGCAGAGACTGGGATTACATTTTCCGCAGTGGTCGGTTATAGAGCGCTCGCCGTTTTTATCGAAGACCATGATTTCGCCGGGAAGAAGATCGCGCTCCATAGCTGCGCCGGCTGCGGCAAGCGCGCTGCTTTCCGATGCGACGACAAAATCGCCGTCCGCCGTTTTTCCGTAGCAGAGCGGGCGGAACCCGTGCTCATCGCGCGCTGCGATGAGCTTTGTAGGCGACATTACGACAAGGGAGTATGCGCCCTTTAGCCTGTCCATCGCTTTATTCAGCGCTTCCTCAATTGAACCTGCCGAGATGCGCTCCTTTGTAATTATATATGAAATAACTTCACTGTCGGTAGTAGTGTGGAAGATGCTGCCCTGAAGCTCCAGCTCCTCTCGCAGCTCCGCGGAATTGACCAGATTGCCGTTGTGTGCAAGAGCCATTTTTCCTTTAATGTGGTTGACGAGAAGAGGCTGGGCGTTGTTGCGGTCGGTGCTTCCGGTCGTTCCGTAGCGGCAGTGGCCGATCGCCATGTTTCCTTCGCCAAGATTTTCCATTACTTCCGGAGTGAAAACGTCGTTGACGAGCCCTGTGTCCTTAAATGACGTAAATACTCCATCGTCGTTGACGACGATGCCGCAGCTCTCCTGACCGCGGTGCTGCAGCGCGAAAAGCCCGTAATAAGCAGTCGCCGCAACGTTGCGGGTGCTGCTTGAATATACGCCGAAAACGCCGCATTCTTCGTGAATGTTGCTCATTACTTTGTATCCCCCAAAAGGCGTCTCATGACCTCATTGTATGCGTCCTCGACTCCTCCGAGATCACGGCGGAAACGGTCCTTGTCCAGCTTTTCGTGGGTCTTGACATCCCAGAAACGGCAGGTGTCGGGCGAGATCTCGTCGGCGAGGACTATGCTTCCGTCAGGCAGCTTTCCAAATTCGAGCTTAAAATCAACGAGCTCGATACCGTGCTCAAGCATAAAGGCTTTAAGAATATCGTTAATTTTAAAGGCGTAGTTCTTTATGGTTTCGATTTCCGGTTCCGTAGCGAGACCGAGAGCCAGAGCGTGGCAGTTATTGATAAGAGGATCGCCGAGCTCGTCATTTTTATAGGAGAATTCTATCGTGGGATTTTTGAAAACAATGCCTTCCCCGACTCCGTAGCGCTTCGCGAAGCTGCCGGCGGAAATGTTGCGGATTATAACTTCGAGGGGAACAATGGAGACTTTTTTGACAAGCGTTTCGCGGTCGTTCAGTTCTTCTACAAAATGCGTGGGTATGCCGTTTTCCATGAGAAGCCTCATGAGACGGTTAGTGAGGCGGTTATTTATTACGCCTTTTCCGAGTATAGTGCCCTTTTTCTCGCCGTTGAAGGCTGTCGCATCGTCCTTATAGGAAACGATGCATAGGTTTTCGTCATTTGTTGCAAAAACCTTTTTTGCCTTTCCTTCGTAAAGCTGAACAGTCTTTTCCATTGAACATTTCCCTCCGTATATAGTTGAAATTATTATTTGCCCTGACCGTTGTATTTTTCCTCGATATCCTTGTTTTTCGCCAAGACGCTTTCCGCGGCGGACTTTCTCGCCGCGGCGAGCTTTGCGGCAAGAGACCTGTCTGACACGGAAAGTATCGAAATAGCAAGAAGGGCGGCATTTTCAGCTCCATCTATCGCAACCGTGGCCACAGGTATACCCGAGGGCATCTGTACGGTCGACAGGAGAGCATCCAAGCCGTCCAACGTAGAAGATTTTATAGGGATTCCAATAACAGGTAAGGTAGTATTTGCTGCAATAGCCCCTGCGAGATGCGCCGCTTTGCCGGCGGCCGCAATTATCGCGCCGAAGCCCCGTCCTCGTGCTTTTCTGGAAAAGTCCGCAGCTTCGGCAGGTGTGCGGTGTGCTGAGAGAACATGCACCTCATAAGGCACTCCGAATTCCGCAAGCTTTGAAATTGCTTTCTCAACGACGGGCAGATCGCTGTCGCTGCCCATGATGAGAGCTATTTTCTTCATTCGTCACCATTCCTTCAAAATCAAATTCCGAACATATATGCCTGATTTGGTTTTATGCTGACTGTTTTGCTTTTACTATTTCATTTTAAACTAATAAATTTTTCAGTGTCAATAAAAAGCGTTGCTTTTGTACATATGCAAATCAATGATTTTTACAAGGATTATGCAAAGATTTTAGCATATTTAACGAAAAAGCCGTGCGGATAAGCCACATAGATAAAAATCACAGGAAAAATAAACGGTTTTCGTTATTTTTGACGATTGCTTAGTATATAATGCGAATTGTAGAATACAAAAGGATATTCTTTTATATAGTAGTGTCCCGACTTCATATATGGAGGAACATATGAATACAGATATAGTTATCGTCGGAGCAGGACCAGCCGGCATATTTACGGCGCTTGAGCTTATCCGCAAGGGCTGCAAAAAGAAAATAACGATGGTCGAAAAAGGCGCCGCAGTCGAAAAACGGCGCTGCCCCAAGTCTCAGACGAAGGAATGCGTCAACTGCAAACCGTATTGCCATATAACCACCGGTTTTTCGGGGGCCGGCGCTTTTTCCGATGGTAAGCTGTCGCTCAGCTATGAGGTCGGCGGCGACCTGCCCTCGCTGATCGGCGAGAATACCGCTCAGGATCTTATTGATTATGCAGACAGCATATACCTTGAATTCGGCGCGGACGAAAAGATCGAGGGTGTCAGCGATTTTGAACAGGTAAAGGAAATACGCAAGCGCGCTATACAGGCGGGACTTAAGCTCGTCGACTGCCCGATCAGGCACATGGGCACGGAGAAGGCGCAGGACATATATTACCGCATTGAGCAGTATCTTATCGAAAACGGCGTCGAACTGATGTTCGGCTATGAGTGCGACAATGTTATCCTTAAGGGTGACAAATGCCTTGGCGTAATTGTCCATAAGGGCAAGGAGAATCAGGAGATATTCGCCGATAAAACCGTTATCGCGACAGGCAGGCGCGGGGCCGAATGGCTGGAAAAGATCTGTGCCGAGAATGCGATCGCGCATCAGCCGGGAACTGTCGACATCGGAGTACGCGTCGAAGTTCGCAACGAGGTTATGGAACAGGTCAATACCGTCCTTTATGAATCCAAGCTAATCGGCTATCCGCGGCCCTTTAAAAACAAGGTGCGCACCTTCTGCCAAAACCCCGGCGGCTTCGTAAGTCAGGAGAATTATGATGATGACCTTGCCGTAGTAAACGGCCACTCATATAAGGACAGAAAATCTAACAACACGAACCTTGCAATCCTGTGCTCACATAACTTCAGCTATCCGTTCAATCAGCCGATAGCCTACGCGCAGAAGGTCGGCGAACTCACAAATATGCTTGGCGCGGGTCACATTATGGTCCAGCGCTTCGGCGATATACTGGACGGGAAACGCACATGGGAAAAGGAGCTTGCGCAGTCGAACGTCCGCCCGACGCTGACGGATGCCGTCGCAGGCGATATAACCGCCGCGATGCCTTACAGGTCGATGATAAACATCATTAACTTTATTCAGGCCGTCGACCACGTTGTGCCCGGTTTTGCCTCCACGGAGACTCTCCTATATTCCCCTGAGCTGAAGTTTTATTCAAACCGCGTCAAGATGGACAAGAATTTGAATACTAATATTGCCGGGCTCCACTGCCTCGGCGATTCCAGCGGCTGGACGCGTGGGCTTATGATGGCGTCAATCATGGGTGTGCTCATGGGCAGAAAGATTGCGGAACAAGGAGAATAAACTATGCAGCAAAAACGGCTGCCGCGTTACTTGCGGCAGCCGGTATCAGTTTTTTCTGTGCCGGATCGAAGAAATAAGAAGTCCCCAGAAAAGCCACATGAGCGGGGACACGAGGAAAAGCCCCAGCCCGAAAAAGTCCTGTACCCAATAACAAAAAAGAGCGAAAGCAAGGCAGAGCATTTCGGGCTTAGCCGTTTTCAGAGCCCTCGCAAGGCTGACGCCTTGTCCGAATACATAAGCGATGAGGGCCGGAAGCCCCGTGTTCACCAAGATTCCCAGATAATTATTGTGAGCGTTGTCGACCGTGGACGAAAGAGTTTTTCCCGTCTCTTCCACAAAGCGGGAGAAATCCACGTCTAGCCGCAGCGGCAGTGTACCGGGTCCGCCGCCAAGCAGAAGACGCTCCGGAACAAGTTCAAGGGTTTTTCGCCAGATAAGTATACGCGAGGAGCCGAAGCTGTCCTTAATATTACCGTGCAAGACCTGCGAGAGCTCGTAGACGGTACCCTCTGTACCTTTCCAGAAATATGCGGCGAGGAAACCGCAAACAACCGCCGCAGCGGATAAAATTGAAAAGAAAACTCTCAGCGGCCTTATGGAAAAGCTGCTTTTCCTGAGCGCGAACCTCAAAATTGCTGTTATAGCGGCAAAAACCGCTGACGCGGCGGAATACATTGAGAATAAAAAATCCACAATTACGACCGAAGCGGTATCGTAAAACTTAATTGAGACCGCGAGGAAGACGGCGGAAGATATGACCAGAGCGATTTCAAGCGCCCGTCTCAGCCTTTCGCCGTCTGTAATAATGAACGGAGCCGCAAAGATCACTGTGACAGCAAACGCCAGCATCCCGCCGGAAACCTCGCATGAGAAAAGACTGAAAGCGGAAAGCAGGACAGTCGGCAATAATAAAAGAGGACGCTTTTCGGCAGTGGCATAATGAACACAGACGAAAGGAAGAACAAGACAGATATACGCTGAAAATAGATCGGCATTGCCGATAGTTCCGAGAAATGTGCTTGTATATTTGATTCCTGCGTCGTAAAAATCGTAATCCCCGGGGAAAAGATGGAGCGGGTTAAAGCCAAGCATTTGAAGCACGGCGACGATGCAGTTTAGCGTTACGGCTGCCGCTGCGGCATAGATATAAGTGCGCTTGGGACGGGCAAACAGAGATATGCCTATGAATATTCCTACGCACAGGAAGGTTGTTAACAACCCATCGAACCGGCCTTCGCCAAGAAACACGGATGACTTGTAGGGTGAAAAAGCCGCGGAGACGCAGCAGAATAATAAATAGAGCAGAATAAAAATACTAACAAAGGTCTGACTCTTAGATCCGCACCTTTTTCCTGAAACCATCACAGCGGCAAACAAGGCTACGAGCCATAGGGCGGTGACGGCGGCGAAAAAAATAAACTTTGACAACGTCACATTGGCATAGCCTTCGATTCCCGTAAAAAGAGGGAACAAAAAGAGCATTATGTATATGTATATATCCGTTATACGGACGCAGAAGGCTTTGCTGTCCTGCTTAAGCTTTGGTTCTGACATCTTGTACCTCAAACAATGCAATTCAAATCAATCGGAGGAAAATCAAATTGTATTTTGATACTCATGCTCACTATACTGACGAGAGCTTCGATAACGACAGGGACGAAACGATAAAGGCGGTGCGCGAGAGCGGAGTCGAGCTGATAATGAACGCCTCGAGCGATAATGAAAGCTGCGTGAAGTCGCTGGAGCTTTCCGAAAAGTATCCGTTTATTTATTCGGCGGTCGGATGGCATCCGCACGAGGCGAAGACTTTTACAAAAGAATCGGAAGAATTAATAAGGCGGTGGTGTACGCTACCGAAGGTCCGTGCAATAGGGGAGATAGGGCTGGATTTCTATTACGACCTGTCCGAAAGAGATGTCCAGCGCGGGGTGTTCATCCGCCAGATGGAGCTTGCCCGCGAGCTTAAAAAGCCGGTTATTGTGCATGACAGAGACGCACATGCAGAATGCATGGAGATAATAAGAAAATTCCCTAACATTAAAGGAGTATTCCATTGCTATTCGGGCAGCGCGGAGATGGCGAAAGAGATACTGGACATGGGCTGGTACCTCGGATTTACGGGCGCGATTACCTTCAAGAACGCACGGAAAGCGCTTGAAGTCATTGAGATGTGCCCGAATGACCGCATACTCATCGAGACCGATTGCCCCTATCTTGCGCCTGTGCCGCACAGGGGAAAACGCAACGATTCACGTTTTCTTCCATATATGGCACAAAAAGTAGCGGAAATCAAAGGCATCAGTGTCGAGGATGCGGCGGAGATGACATATCTGAACGGCAGGCGTTTTTTCGAAATATAATATAATTTTAGCATGAAGGCTGCTTCAAATGTGTGCTTTGAAACAGCCTTTTATTAGTCTTCATATTTAAGACCGTAACTGCTGCTCGGAAGGACATCCGCCAGCCCAATCAGCACGGACGAGAACTCGCTTAGGTGGTATGGCGCTTCCGGACAGTTGAATTTCGGGGCAGGCTCGGTGTCTGCCGGGAGCATAAAACGTACGCAAGTACCTTTACCCTTGCGGCTCTCAACCAGAAGAACACCCTTGTGCAGTTGCGCTATTCCAAATGAAATATAGAGACCGAGACCGTTTCCGGTCTGCTTCAAAGCCGAAATATCGTTATCTTCGGGAAGTTTGAATATATCCGCCATGGCCTCCTGCGGGATACCATCGCCGTCGTCGTCCAGAGAAATTATAATTTTATTGCCTGTACGAGCGAGCGAAAGAGTAATGCTGTTTCCCGAAGAAGTGTGTTTTAAGCTATTATCAAAGAGATTAAGAAGGAGCTGCTCAATTTTTGAGGGGTCAATTGCTGCGATAAGTTCAGGCTCTTCCGTGGTAAAGCTGATTTTAACCCCGGTCTCCGAACAAAGTGCAGCGACTACGTTAGTCAAATCGGAGCAAAGCTTTACAAGATCTGAGGGGACAGGGGAAAAGAGCAATTCCCCGCGCCAGATCTGATCGGCACTATCTATATGGATCAGCGTCCGAAGAAGGGAGTAATAATAGTGATAAAAAACGGAAATGTGTTTTTCGCTGGGCATTTGACCTTCCTCAATGGTTGAAAAGCAGCGGTCTGCAGACATTTTCAGACCCATAACGCTGTTTCGAAGACTGCTGATCATATAGCGCGTTATATTGAGAGCCGGCTTGTCGCTGTTTATGAAATCTATGAAAAGAAGAGTTATTTCCGGTTCCTTAACGACAGAGATACTAGCCTTGCGTCCCATAATCGTCGCTCCGCACATGTACTCCATACCATCTTCTGCGAGAATGTCGCAGTTTAAAATCTCCTGAGCAGGTTTGCCTGTCGGATCAAAGCCGAGAGCGTTTTTTGCAGCAGGATTCGCAAAGATTATCGTATAGCTTTTACTGTCCAGCCCGATGACCGCTTGACGGACCGACGAGAGGATCCTCGCAAGCTCCGGAGCTTCATGCATTTTGCTCAGCCTCCCGATGATAAATATGGAAAGTCATACACCGATGGAAATACTAACCCTATACATTCTATTTATCTGCTGCTTATGTGTTCATTATGCATGTACAACAAATAACATTGTCAATCAGAAAGATGCTTTTGTCAATCATTTTTGATGATTTTCTGTGTTTTTCAACATATTATGAATAAAAACGTTTGAAATAAAAAATCCGTAGTTCAGATTAGCCCGTAATCGATGAAGCAAAAAGCGAATTTCCGGCAAACACAACAAAATATCGCCGTTCTGCGTTGATGAAAATCTGTTTTCCTTGATTTTTCCTCTCGGTTGGTGTAAATTTAGACGGATCAATCAATGGGCATGTTCAGGCTGATTCCTAAAACGGCAAAAATCGGGAATACGGCGCATATATAATACAGGACTTAGGAATACTTAAACGGAGGTGCAATCTTGCCTGCTTCCAAAAATCAGAACTATCTGCACGGCGCGGCGATACTTACCATAGCCGTACTTATTATCAAGGTTCTCGGAGCAATTTATAAGATCCCCATGGGCAATATCCTGGGGGATGAAGGCTTTGCTCACTTCAATGTCGCGTATAATCTCTATAACGTGCTGCTCACGCTTTCAACTGCGGGTCTGCCGATCGCGCTTTCCAAACTCGTGTCAGAAGCAAACAGCTTGGAACGTCCGGTTCAGATCAGGAAGACCTTTAAAGTTGCAATATTCGCATTCATCGTACTTGGAGCCGCAGGATCGCTGGTCATGTTTTTCTTTCCGACGGAGCTTGCCATATTCATGGAAGATGTCGAAGCAAGCCAAAGTGTTCTTGCGATGGCTCCGGCGGTCATGCTCGTCTGTGTTATGTCCGCATTCAGGGGATATACACAGGGACTCTCGGATATGCGCCCTACCTCAGTCTCCCAGGTTATAGAGGTCGCTGTCAAGGTGTTTTTCGGACTCGGGCTGGTTATTATCCTAAACAGGCGCGGCGCAAGCCTTCCGATCCTTTCCGCCGGAGCGATCTCCGGTGTTTCTGTCGGCTCTCTTATCGCCTGCCTGTATATGGGGATAGTCGCAGTCAGACGTATGAAGAGTGAAAGACTCAGAGTTATGGAGACACCATCACTGACTAACTCGCAAACGGACAGCGAGAGGACCATCCTGAGGAAACTTATCAGAATTGGGATACCTATCGCGCTGGGTTCCTGCGTTCTCAGCGTCATAACGCTTATCAATACGAAACTCGTTCTGGGTCGGCTTCAGGACGCGGCCGGTTTTAGCTATGATCAGGCAAAGGTTCTCTTCGGCGTCTACTCAAAGGCGCTGACGCTTTATAACCTTCCGGCCGCGCTCATAACCCCCCTCACAATAAGCATAATTCCGGCTATTGCCGGCTTCCTTGCCAGAAAGCAGTTCGGTGAGGCAAAGAATGTCATAGAATCGTCCCTGCGCATCTCGACGATAATCGCTCTTCCTATGGCCGTCGGCCTTTCCGTCATGTCCTCGCCGATTATGGACGGTCTGTATTACGGGAGCGCCGAGCAGGGGACGGCACTTCTTGCGATCATGGGCGCAGCTTCGTTCTTCGTATGTCTTGCACTGATGACTACAGCGATCCTCCAGGCCGGAGGAAGGGAAAGGCTTCCTATGTATACCATGCTCATCGGCGGAACGATGAACATCCTTCTCAACTGGTTCCTAGTGGGAAATCCGGACGTTAATATATACGGAGCGCCGATCGGAACGCTGCTTTGCTATATAGTTATGAGCGGGCTTAATCTTTGGTTCGTTATCAATAAGATGCCCGAGAAACCAAGCTTGGGCAAGATATTCCTGAAACCGATGCTTAGCTGCGCTGCAATGGGCGCCGCCGCATGGATAGTCTATCCTGCCGCGCTCAAGCTCCTTGGCGCTGGACCGGAGCCGGGGAGAAAGATCATTCTTTTGGCGCTGCTCGCTGCCATTGCGGTCGGTGTTTTGGTATACGGAGTGATGACCATAATAACAAGAGCAATAACGCTCGACGATATGAAGCTTATCCCCAAGGGCGAGAAGCTTGCGAAGCTTCTGCATATCAGGTAGAAAGTTAGCGAAAAGTCCATAAATAATATAAGAAAAGCTATCAAATCAACATAATTTATGCAGATTTTTGCAACATCTGTACAGATAATGTAAAGACTTTTTAGAAATATACACATAAGTTAAAAATCGTCTTGCGGAAGGGTGAAAAGTGTGGTAAATTTTGAATATAAATCTGCATATGACATGAGCGATTTCCGCAGAATAATTGAGGTTCTCCGTTCTCCCGGCGGATGTCCATGGGACATCGAACAGACGCACGAGAGCCTTCGCCGCAATCTTCTTGAGGAAGCTTATGAGGTATGCGAGGCGATCGACCAGAAAGACCCCGAACATCTTCGCGAGGAGCTGGGCGATCTTCTTTTGCAGATAATCTTCCATACAAGGATAGAAGAGGAAAAAGGATCGTTTGATCTGGACGACGTTGCCGATAGCTCCTGTAAAAAGCTGATTTTCCGTCATCCGCACGTTTTCGGAAATGTCGATGTTTCCGGAAGCGACGAGGTCATAAAAAACTGGGACGAGCTGAAACGCAAGGAAAAGTCCCAGACCACGGTGACTAAGACGATGACGGATGTGGCTGAAAGCCTTCCTGCGCTGTGGCGTGCCGAAAAGATTCAAAAAAAGGCAAAAAAGGTTGGGTTCGACTGGCCTGACGTAGGCGGAGCGATGGACAAGCTCACCGAAGAAATGGAAGAGCTGAGGGAAGCACAGGCGCAGGGTGACAAGGCACATATCGAAGAGGAGCTCGGTGACCTGCTCTTTGCGGCGGTAAACGTTGCTAGGTTTTCGGATATCGATCCTGAAGCGGCGCTTCATAAAAGCTGTGAAAAATTTATTAAACGCTTCGATTTTGTTGAGACCGAGGCCGTAAAAAGCGGCAGGGAGTTAAAGGAAATGACTCTCGATGAGATGGATGCCCTTTATAACGCCGGAAAGCTCAAAAAGTAGATTTTTCGCGGAACCAATCTGCGGGATTCTATATAATAATAACTTACTCAATGAAAAATATTTTAGGAGGAAAAACATGAACAAAGCAGAGCTCATTGCAGCGGTGGCAGGGAAGACCGGCCTTTCAAAAAAAGACAGCGAGCGCGCTGTTAACGCTACGTTCCAGACCATTGAAGAGACAATAGAAACAGGCGAGAAGGTTCAGCTTGTCGGCTTTGGCGTATTTGATGTTAAGACCAGAGAGGCCCGCGTAGGACGCAACCCCAAGACCAAACAGGAAATTAAGATTCCTGCTTCCCGCGTTCCGGTATTCAAAGCCGGAAAAGCCTTTAAGGATGCAGTTGACAAATAACAAACCTAAGGCGCGGAATATGAAGCTTCCGCGCCTTTTTATATAAAAAGGAAGGTTTATTCCATGCGCCTTGACAAATATCTGAAAGTCTCAAGACTAATCAAGCGGCGCACCGTTGCAAACGAAGCCTGCGACGGAGAGCGTGTTTCCGTGAACGGCAAAACGGCAAGGGCTTCGTACGAGGTCAAGCTCGGCGACATCATCGAAATCCGCTTTGGCCAGAAAACTCTGAAGGTTGAAGTGCTCGCGGTGACGGAGACGGCACAGAAGGCCGATGCCCCTGCAATGTACAGGGAAATACCCTGACTCATTTTATCTGATAAAGTATTTTTATGACGCCGACGGATTGCTCCGCGGCGTTTTTTCAGCCGCCAGCCTTGCTTAGAACGAGGTTATCGGTGTTTGTCAAGTGCTATTTTTAGAGCGGGTTCGACATTTACCTTTTGCGTGGGAAAGTGTTATGTAAACTAAACGTGAATATTTTGTCGAATGATACAGCATTGTCTTTGTTGAAAAAGCTGTTGGAAATGTGGAAAACCGTTGAAAACACTATATTGATAATTCAAGGTTCTGGGAATAATCTTAAGTAATGTAATGAATATGCATAATACCAGTAAACCTGTAAAGTTTAG
>JAJUHD010000033.1 GCA_029268085.1 Bacillota bacterium
GAGCAGAAGCACAATAATGAAAACTCCGAATATGCCGAGCAATGAAACGGCCAAAGACGTTTCGAGGAACTTATAAAACAGGTTTAGTCCGCGGCTGCAGTCGAGGAAAAGCACCATCGTACCCGAATCGGTCTCGCTGACACTGAAACGATAAACGCCCATAAAGCCCCTCTGCCTGCCGCTCTTATAGACCTGTTCGGCATATTCAATGGCTTCGTCTGTCGCAACCGCCGCAATGCTGCCTGTGTTGACGCTTACTGATTCGCCGTTTTCGTTCATGGTAACGGCAAAAAAGCGGGTCTCAAAAGGCGCCTCAGGCGACATTTCCTGTCTTGGCCTGGCGCCGAATCCGCCGTTGATATTATCATTTTTGTTCTTGTTATCTTCAAATTTCGGATAATGCCCGCCGTTTTCCTCGAGAATCGATAGCGTCATGTCCGCCTCCGATATAACCTCGGAATAGTTGGAGATGCAGATGCTGCCCAATATTACCAGAAGAACGGCGGCAACCGCGCAAACGGCAATTATAATGAATCTCCTCTGGAGTTTTTTTATCATGGCTTTTCCTCCAGCGAATAACCCGCGCCGCGGGACGCCTTTATAAGGACGTTCGCGTCTAAAGCCGCAAGCTTTTTGCGCAGATATGAGATGTACACCCAAACGACGTTTATTTCAGCCTCCGAGTCATAGCCCCATATCTTTTCCATAAACCTGTCTGTGGAGATGAGTATTCTCGGGTTTGCCATAAGCATTTCCATCATCTGGAATTCTTTGTTGGCAAGACGGAAGCTTCCCTGTTCGGATGAAAGCTCAAAGGTTGAGCGGTCAAGCTTTATATTGCCGCAGCGCAGAATGTTGTCCGTGACCTCAGTCTGGCGCCTCGTCATAGCGCGTATACGGGCAAGCAGCTCCTTCGTTGCAAAAGGCTTTGTCAGATAATCGTCCGCTCCGCTGTCGAGTCCCATTACCCTGTCGTCGATCTCTGATTTTGCCGTAAGCATGAGCACCGGCAGGTCGCTGCCCTTTTCGCGCAGCTTCCGAAGTACAGTCAGGCCGTCCATTTTAGGCATCATTATATCCAGTATTGCACCGTCGTAGTTTTCCGCCTGGAGATAGTCCAGCGCCTCCAGTCCGTCATAGACCGCGTCGACGGAATAATTATTATGCTTGAGAATTGTGACAAGCGCGTTCGAAAGCTCTTTTTCATCCTCGGCAAGCAGCAAGCGCATATATACCCCTCCATTCTTTATATAGTAAAGCTAGCTCCGAAACCTTAAATATACTTTAACTACAGCCTACTTTATCCGATATTTCGATTCTTCGCAACAATTTTAAAACAAGGATTCCCGCCTGATCCGTCTTATTCTAGACATTAAGATGAATTTTTCCTTCGCGCTTGACATTTCATTCCAATGTCATTACAATATCACGATACACTATGCAATAAAATTAACTTTTAGGAAAGGAGGCCAAAATGAAGAACGCAAAATTTCGGACTCTCATCTCTTATTATAAGCCGCACAGGCCTCTGTTTTTTGCCGACCTGTTCTTCGCCGTGCTCGGTTCGGCAATCTCTGTTGTGCTGCCGCTGCTTATCCGCCACATAACGAACACAGTCGTCTATTGGGAAAGCGGCACAGCGCTTAAACCAATCCTTATGATAGCCGGAGTCATGCTTGCCATGCTTCTCATCGAGATGTACTGCAACTATTTCATGTCTTATTACGGGCATATCATGGGCGCAAAAATCGAATACCGCATGAGAAACGAAATTTTTACACACTACCAGAAGCTATCGTTCAGCTTCTTTGACGATCAGAAGGTCGGGCATCTCATGTCCCGCGTCACAAATGATCTTTTCGATATCAGCGAGCTGCTTCACCACGGCCCCGAAGAGGTTACGGTTGCAACAATCAAGCTTCTCGGTTCACTCGCAATTCTTCTTACAATAAACTGGCGTTTGGCGCTCATTGCGTTCCTACCGGTTCCGTTCATGGTTTGGTTTCTCGTTAAATACAATATGAAAATGAAAAGCGCCTTCGTCCGGAACAGGGAACGCATCGGCGAGATAAACGCAGCGATGGAGGACAGTCTTTCGGGCATTAGAGTCGTAAAGTCCTTTGCCAACGAGGATATAGAGATAAAAAAGTTCAAGGCAGGAAATGCCCGTTTTGTTGAGAGCAAAAAGGCAAGCTACCGCTACATGGCCACCTACTACTCCGTTCTTAACGCCCTGACAACCTTTATCACCATTGCTGTTGCGGGAGGCGGAACCGCTCTTTCGGTTATAAAACTTGTAGACATCAAGGATCTTCTTGTTTTCCTTTTGTATATTAACAACTTTACCGCTTCTATCAGACAAATGGTTATGATAAACGAAACCTTCCAGAACGGTCTTTCGGGCTATGACCGTTTTTATGAAATGATAAATATTTCGCCCGATATTGCCGATGCGCCGGACGCAAAGCAACTGGGCGAAATAAAGGGCGATATCCGCTTTGACGACGTGACTTTCAGCTACAGCACCGGCGAGCCCGTTTTTGAGCATCTGAACCTCTCCGTCCCCGCCGGAGACTATGTGGCCCTCGTCGGCCCTTCCGGAGTTGGCAAGACGACGCTGTGCAGCCTCATCCCGCGCTTTTATGAGGTTTCGGGCGGCAGCATTTCCATAGACGAAACGGATATCCGTTCTGTCACGATCAAAAGCCTTCGCGACCGTATCGGTATTGTCCAGCAGGACGTTTATCTTTTTGCCGAGACCGTCATGGACAATATACGTTACGGAAGACCGGGCGCGACCGACGAGGAGGTCATCGAGGCAGCTAAGAAGGCCGACGCGCATGAATTCATCCTCTCTTTGCCAGACGGCTACGCCACGAACATCGGTCAGCGCGGCCTGAAGCTTTCCGGAGGGCAGAAGCAGCGTCTCTCCATTGCGCGGGTCTTCCTCAAGAATCCGCCTATTCTCATCTTCGACGAAGCTACGAGCGCGCTTGACAACGAGAGCGAAAAGGTCGTGCAGGACTCGCTTGAAAAGCTTGCTTCAAACCGCACCACCTTCGTCATCGCGCATAGGCTTTCGACGATACATAACGCCAAGCGTATACTTGTCCTCACACAGTCGGGCATCGCCGAGGAGGGCACGCACGCGGATCTTATGGCAAAAGACGGCGTCTATGCCTCCCTTTATAAAGCTGCTCTGATTTAAATCGGCTGCTTATACGGAAACGGCACAGGCTGAGCCTGTGCCGTTTCCGTATTATAAATGGAGATCATAATTTTACTGCATTTTTCTTCCTGCATGCAAAAATTATTATCTCTCCGAGAACAAGGAAGATAACGGAGCCGACGGTGATCGGAAGCGTTGCCGCAAGCGTCTCTGAATCGAAGGCAAGCGGAACCGCGGTGAAAATAATGGATACTATGATCATAACCATCGGTAGTATAGCCAAGACCTTCTGAATCACATTGCCGCCGGGGACTCTGAATGGACGCTCACGGTCAGGATCGTTTTTGCGCAGCTTGAGGAAAGCCGGAAAAACGGGCAGGTAGGAAATAAGGAACATAACGAGATTAAGCGCAAAGAAGCTCCAGAACAGATTGGAATCGGGAAGGAATGCGCCGATAACAACGACAATGGACGCCACTATGCCGTTCATAAGAGCCGGACCGGTGGGCATGTCGGTCTTTTCGCTGTGCTTCGCAAAGACCTGAGGCAGGTCGTGGTTCTCCGCGGCGTAACGAGCGACGCTATTGACGCCGAAGGACCATGAAATCATGTTTCCGAACAGGGTGACCATGAAGAGCAGAGCCATGACCGCGATGAAGGCGCCGCCGGTTTTGCCGGTCAGGAGCATCATGGCGTCAAGCAGGCCGGTATCGGAGCTGATTTGATCGGTTGGAATGGCGACTCCGATGCCGAACGCGCAGAAGATATAGATCGCTGCAATCACAATTCCGCCGGTGATGATGGACTTCGGAATATCCTTCTTGGGATTATCCATGCTGTCCGTAAGCGTGCATATGACTTCAAAGCCCAGGCAGTTGAAAATTATTACCGAGATGTAGGAGAGACTGTTCGTATCAAACGACGGCAGCAGGGACGCTACCGTGTATTCATTTGCAACTCCGTGAGTTATCGCGCCGTAAATGCCCAGACCGCCCATAATAAGAGCAAGCAGCACCTTAATCAAAGCGGCGCCGTTGACGATCCACGAACTGTCGGCAACCGGATAGAAGCTGATGAACACAACTATCCATATAAACGCGAGCTGGATGAGAAGCGACGGGATCACTCCGATCGTTGCTCCTGTAATAATTGAGATAAGGTCCGGTATAAGTACCGCTAATGACGCCATCCAAAGGGGGAAGTTGATCCAGTAGTACCATGCAACTCGGCCGGCTGTTTTGCCCTCCGGGTATGCCGCGCGTATCCAGTCGTACATGCCGCCGTCTCCGTTATAGGTCGTGCCCAGTTCCGAAGAGATAAGTCCGTAGGGCAGCAGGAACGCGACAATCATAAAAATCCACCAGAAAAACTGGGAATTTCCGATCGACGCGACAGGGGCAGCCGCTTCCGCCACAAAGACGACGCAAATAACCGTCAGTATCGCATCCATGAGCTTGAATTTTTTCTTTGCCGCCATTTTCTCCACTTCTTTCATTTTTATTTACCGCTGCCCCGAACAGTGCCGGGGCAGTCGTCTTTCAGTAAATCACGCAAAGGTGATGACCGTACCGGTCTGACCGGCGAGAGCGCTTATCGCCTTGTCGAGGGACGTGATGACGGCCTTTTTATCGGGGTTTGCACGGACGAACTTCATCGCCGCCTGCACCTTAGGCAGCATGCTGCCGGCGGCAAAGTGTCCTTCGTTTACATACTTTGTCGCGTCTGCAAGCGACAAATGAGAAAGATCCTCCTGATTCGGTTTGCCGAAGTTTATGGCCACCTTTTCAACTTCTGTGAGTATCATCAGGATATCCGCGTCTACCTGCTCAGCGAGAAGCTCCGCGGCGTAGTCCTTGTCGATGACCGCAGCGACACCCTCTAATGTTCCGTCTGCGTTTTCGATAACTGGTATCCCGCCGCCTCCGCAGGTAACAACGACGGTGGTGTCCCAGAGCTTTCTGACCGAATCGATCTCTACAATCTTTCTGGGCAGTGGCGAAGGCACCACCCTGCGCCAGCCGCGGCCGGCGTCTTCTTTCATTGTGTAACCCTTTTCATCGGCTATTTTTTTCGCCTCTTCCTCGGTGTAAAAGGGGCCTATTGGTTTTGTGGGGTTTTTGAACGCGGGGTCGTCTTTTTCTACGATGACCTGCGTGGCGATAGTTACCACAGGGTAATTATTTCCGCGCTTGTTGATTGCGTATTTGAGCGCCTGCTGTATGTGATAGCCTATGTAGCCCTGGCTCATCGCACCGCAGACGTCGAAAGGCATGGGAGGGACGACATCCTTTGCCGCCTCGAAGGCGAGCACCATGCGTCCGACCTGCGGGCCGTTACCGTGGACGATCGCTATCTCATAGCCGAGATTTGAAATCTCGGCTATGTGCTCACAGGTGCTTTTGACAACCTCGAGCTGGGCCTCCGCGGTCGGGGCGCTGTTCTTGGTCTGGAGAGCGTTCCCGCCGAGGGCAATTACAAGTTTCTGTGCCATAAGGGATACCCTTTCCCGTTACAGCAGGTTCTTTTCCGCCATGAAACTCTCCAGCTCTTCCTTGGCCGCCTGTTTCGCGGCCTCTGAGCCTTCCTGCTGATAGCGGGTAAAGTAGACGAGAAGCCCGCGCATCGCGGTCAGGCGGTTGCCGGCCTCGTCCCAGCAGATGGAAGCAGCGGAATCTGCGACCTCATCGGTCACGTCCTCGCCGCGCGTCGCGGGCAGACAGTGCATGAACTTGCAGCCGAGGTTTCCGAGCTGCATAAGCTCACGGTTGACCTGATAATCGTGGAAAACCCTGACGCGCTCATCCTTTGGCATCTCGTTCTCGTACAAGCCGTACCATACGTCGGTATAAATAAAATCCGCGCCCTTGACGGAATTGCGGTCGTCGGTGACTTCCCATGTGCCGCCGGATTCCTTGCAGTTTTTTTCCATGATAGCCTTATGAGCATCATTGAGCTGATGCCCCTTAGGCCCGTAGTGGACGAAGTGCATTCCGAGATGCGTGGTTATCATGCCAAGCGATGCGCAGACCTGCGTACCGTCCCCAACGAATACGACCTTGCAGTCCTCAAGCCTTTTGCCTGCAGGGAGATTCTCTACTATCGTGCACATATCGCCGATTTCCTGAGTGGGATGGTTGTAATCGCTCATTCCGTTCATAACGGGTATGGTGCAGGCGTTTGCAAGGTCAACTACGGTCTTATGTTCAATAACTCGAGCCATTACGACATCGACAAGCTTTGACAGCACCTTTCCGGTGTCGCCGATAGTCTCGTGTCCGCCTAGCTGGATCATACCGGGTCCGAGATACTGCGCGTGTCCGCCGAGCTGCTCCATCGCGGTCTCAAAGGAAACGCGGGTGCGTGTGCTGGACTGCTGGAAAATCATTCCGAGGGTCTTTCGGCGCATGAGAGGCGGGTAATATCCAACCTTAATGCAGTTTTTTATTTTAAGAGAGAGATCGATAATATCGAGCAGCTCCTGTTTTGTGAAATCCTGTGTATCAATGAAGTGTCTTAAGTTCGCCATATAGGCACCTCCGTAAAATCTTTAATTATTTTTTTAAAAGGCTGTCCGGGGAGACGGGGGGACGCTCCCCGAACACAAAACGCAGTCTCACTTGCACTGCTGTTGGGTGATGCAATGAATGTTGCCGCCGCCGTAAACGATCTCCCATGTGTCCACTCCGACGACCTTGCGCTCTGGGAACATCGCTTGAATCTGCTCGATGGCCAGCTTGTCATTCTCATCTCCATACTGCGGAACAATTACGCCGCCGTTGACGATGAGGAAGTTCATATAGGAAGCGATGCAGATATCGCCGTCCTCGCGGGGAATCGTGCCTTCAACAGTGTCGATTGCGAAATCCGCCTTTATGGTAACGTTCTTCTTGGGCATGCAGAGCTTATGTACCTTAAGCTTGCGGCCCTTAGCGTCGGTCGCCTCGGAAAGTGTTTTATAGGCAGCCTGGCAGGCGTCATAGAAATAATTGTCCTTGTCATCTGTCCAAATGCAGGCAACTTCACCGGGACGGACAAAGCAGGCGACATCGTCAACGTGTCCGTTTGTCTCATCGGGGTCAATGCCGTCCTTTATCCATATGATTTTTTCGAGGTTCAGATATTCCTTGAGCTTTTCCTCGATCTCTTCTTTGGACATATGGGGGTTGCGGCCCTCGCTGAGCAGGCACATCTCTGTGGTGATAAGAGTCCCCTCGCCGTCGACGTGGATCGAGCCGCCTTCAAGCACAAAGCCGGGGGTGCGGTAGGTATCGATGCCCTCAATCTCGCAGACCTTCTGTGCTACCATCTGGTCCATATCCCAAGGGAAATACAGGCCGTCCACCAGCCCGCCCCATGCGTTGAAATCCCAATCTACGGCTCGAACGCCGCCCTTGTCGTTGACGAGGAAGGTGGGGCCACAGTCGCGTATCCACGCATCGTTTGACGCGATCTCAACGACGCGTATCTCGGGAGGAAGGGCGTTGCGGCAGTTAGCGTATTGTTCCTTGGAAACGCACATGGTAACTGGCTCAAACTGGCTGATAGCCTTTGCGACATTGGCATAAGCCTTCTGCGCGGGCTTCGCGCCGTCCCTCCAGTTATCGGGGCGCTCCGGCCAAAGCATCCATATCTGCTTCTGAGGCTCGAATTCGCCGGGCATACGGTATCCGTCTTTTTTAGGGGTGCTGTCAATTCTTCTTGCCATAATGACACTATCCTTTCATAGCATTAATGGGGTAATTTTCCGGTGGAGCGCCTGTTAGCAGTGCGCATCTGTTAACAACTGCGTAACGCCGATAAATGAAAACCGCAATTTAAAGCAGAAGCTTCCGAAAGCGATGAAATTAATTGTACTTTTGCACATGGATTCTTGCTTATGTTATTTTAAATCATCTATTTCGAACAAATCTTATCGCCATCGCGTATCCTTGTCAACAATTCGGCAGCAACATGAAACAGTTAACAAACAGTTGGCGCAGCGTTACTTTTTAGGTAACACCGCGCCTTTTCCTTATTTTTCGATTTTATTATGGTCCTTTGTAATGCGTTTATACATCAACGTTTCCATTATCGCGATCATGCCGCAGCGAGATGTGACGTCGATGCCCTCATAGTCGATCTCATCGGCAAAAACATAGAAATTGAGATCCGACATATTCTGGATTATGTTATTGTCCGCACGCGTGAAAGAAATAATTGTAGGCGTAGCGATCGCAAATATCCGCTCGACATGGTTGATGATGCTCTGGTTGTTTCCAGTGTAGGAAAGAATGAGCAGCACGTCGTCTCTTTTTACGCGCCGCAGCAGCGACGCGAACTCATATTCCTCGGTGGGTATCTCCACGTTGTAGCCCATAATAATAAGAAGCCTTGAAAAATACCGTGCGACCTCGCTGCTCAGGCCCTCCGCAAGGATGAATATATGCGGATAGCGCCCCATTATCTTGTGGAAGGCCTCGATCTTCTCGTCAGTGATGACCTTTACGGCCTCTACAACGTTTTTAAGATAGCTGTCGCGGTAATTGTCGTCGTGGACTATGCTTGGGATGTGTATCTTGCGGGATTCCTTTTCCGTCTCCCTTACCGCATCAACAAACTCCCCGAAGCCCTCATATCCGAGCTTCTTTACAAACCTGAAAAGCGTCGTGGTCGAAACATAGGTTTCCTTGGCAAGCTCCCTGATGCTCATGTTCTTGACGATGTGCATGTTTTTCACGACATAATTCAGAATGTTCCGTTCTGTAGGCGACAGCTTGGAGGCGTTGCTGCTGGTCTGTGAATAAAAGTCCATTGCTTCTCCCTTCCCACGTTCCGGTCTGCCTTCGCAAACCCGCAAAAAACATTTTTTCGAAATTATATATATTAATATTATCATTGTCAATTGTTCACGCTATTCATGAAAAACGAGGCGCTCGCCGCGCCTCGGATCACATTATGCTTTTGCACCGGAATAATCATGTTTTCGGCTTTGCGTCGTTCGCGCTGCGCTTCAGCACGTCATAAATACTGCCGTTGAGCATTCTGCCCATTAGTTCAATGAATTTCTCCGGCTCCTGCTTCATGCCGCCGCGAATCCAGTCGAGAAATATCCCGACGAAAGCGTGTGAATAGAAGTCCGCGATGAAATTTATATCTTCCTCCGGTACGTACTTGCCTTGAGTGATGTTATTCGAAAGAGTAATGAGAAGCCCATGCGCCGTCTTGAACAGATATCTCTTGATCGTTTCAATTTTAATGGAATTGAATACGTTATGTATGACCATAGAGTGCTCGACAAGATAGTGCATGGACTGCAAGCAGCCTTCCTGCCAGTGTCCATGGACGGGGTTTTGCGATGTTACTTTATAGGTCTCTATGTTGAAGATATCGTCCACAAGGTCATAGATGTCCTTGTAGTAATAGTAAAATGTGTTTCTGTTTATCCCGCACGCCTCAACAATATTCTTGACGGTGATTTTCGACAGCGGCTTCTGCTCCAGCAGCCGAAAGAAGGTTGCAATGATTTCCTTCTTCGTAAAACTTGACACTGTCCTGCGCCACCTTTCATCAGAATACTGAGGCCTAATCATCCGAACTGGTATCGGGCAATTGCGTTATAGGCGGAAGGCGGAATGTAAATCACCGTAACCCGCTATTTTTTATAAAATTATAAGTATATGTATATCATAGCACATAAAAATTGCAGAAAGCAATAACTATTGTTAATTGTTGCCGACGTAAATTTCACTAAAGAATTTGTGTATTTTTGTTGCACCGCAACGGTGTTTTGATGCAAAAATTCGGGCTGCCGCAATTAAGCGACAGCCCTTTGGCAGAGAAGAAGTGGGATATTTATATTGTGAATAGAGTCTGGCACCGAAATATGTTCCTCATTCTTTTTATGTCCCTGTGGACATACCAGTCTCTGATTGCACCATATCATGCCATTTAAATTTTGTCAATATATATTTATATATTTATTTTTTAACGATTTTATTATATTAATAATTTATGTGGTATTTGGATGAACCAATTTAATATGTTTGTACATATAGGGCTAGGCCCGCAGGAATATTCCTGCGGGCCTAGCCCTATATGTATTGTTTTAATCGGGTTCGACCGTTTGCAGTGAAAAGGATACAAAGGCCGAAGAATGCGGGTTGTCATGCCGAAACCTCCTCAACACCCGCTCAAGCGCTCTTTCGCTGTACTCTCGGCTCGCCAAAGGAAGCAGGACGACATATTGCGAAACGCTGTAGCGTGAAAAGACGTCGCCGCTGCGCATATTCGCCCTGATACAGGAGCACAGCCTTCGCATGGCAGTTTCCTGTATTCTAGGAGAAAGCGGTTTTCCCTCTTTTCCCTCGGCGGTTATAAGGCAGATGTGTACGGGCCTTTTTTCTCTCTTTGCGGATGCGATTTCCCGTCTGACAACATCACGAAATATCTCATATTCACAGAAGAAAGCTCCGTCTTCCGTATCTTTATCGCAAAACTCTGCCTTAACCGCGTTCATGTCCTTTTCGATGCCGTTTTCCGATTTGATAAGCTGTTTATAGATGGCTTGCAGCTCCTTTGACGGAGCGACGCCGAACTCGCCGTAAAAAAGCCTCGCCATGGCTTCATACCGTTCGCGCGCGGCCTGAAGACGGTTCGTGTTAATAAGCGCGAGTATAAGGTTGAAATAGAGCCGCTCGACATAGGGATCTATAGTAATCGCCTTTCCGGCGACCGACACGACTTCTTCGAACCTTTCCCTTTCGATGAGCGCCTCAAGCACTTCGTTGACTGCGGTCATGTACTGAAAATGGAAATATGTATTTATCGACATTGCCCAGATCTCTGCCGCCGCCTCCGGCAGAAAATCGCCTTTATAAAGCTCCAGAGCCTCTAGCCGTAGCCGGAGCTGCTTTTCCCCGTCGTCGGTACAAAGAGCCGCATCCCGCAAAAGGCTCTCGAAGCGTTCGGTATCGATATTCAGAGGAATCTCGGGATTCCACCTGTAGCCGCCGGCACATTTGAGAATCATTTCCTTGCCGTCGGCAAAACCCAGGGTCAAGAGCGCCTCACGCGTGCGGTGTATCAGCGTTTTGAGGGCGCCTGTCGGTATCCCGCTTTTGTCCTCCTGATACAAAAGGTCTATGAGCTCGTCCTGCGTAACGCACCTGAAGCGGTAAGTTATAAGGTACTCCAGAAGCGTCCATATGCGTTTTGAACGGACGTTCTTACCGTCAAGCGTTACCCCTCCGAAAGTGAGGCTGCAGCCGCCGAGCATCGAAATCTGTATAGCTTTTTCTTCGCTCATCGGCAGCCCCTTCCAGACAATTATTGCGGCTTTTGACCGTAATAAAAGTATATTGGAGAGCCTTCGTGAAATCTGTTCTTTCATGAGTGGGGAATTTCGGTTTATTCGGCAGTTTTCTGCAGTTGTGTGGCAAAGAGGGGCGGAAAAACTTAGAGAAGTTTTCACAGGCGCGCTCTATCCACATAGAATAGAGCAGAACCCTTACTCGGGAAAGGCGGAAAAAGCTTGAAAAAAACAAAGACAGCGCGTGCAGCCGCGCTTATTATGGCACTTGCCTTCCTTCTTTCCGCCTGCACAGGCATATCTGTTACGAACGAAGAAGTCCCTTTGGCTTCGGGTATACCCGAGACCAAATTCAAAGCAGCAGAGGCTTCCGGTATAAAAACCGAATCTAATGAAAAAGCCGTCCTAGACTATTCTAATATGGCGGACGGCTATGTGATGCTGAAATACACCGGCACGAGCTCGAAGGTCAAAACCCAGAGCATCGGCCCAAGCGGCGCTGCCTATACCTACGACCAGTCGCTGACAGGCGGCTGGGATGTCTATCCCCTCTCCGACGGAAACGGGAGCTATAAAATCTCCGTTTACGAGAATATTTCCGGCAGGAGCTACGCCATGGTCTTTTCCTTCGTCCTGACGGTATCCCTTAAGGATGAATTCGCGCCGTTTCTTATCCCCAACAAATATGTGAATTACTCAGCTTCAAGCAAAGCCGTTAAGAAGGCAACCGAGCTTTGCGCGGACAAAACCACTATATTGAAAAAAATCAAGGCCGTCTATGAATATGTAATCTATAATTTCACCTACGACTATACGCTTGCCAAAACCGTACAGAGCGGCTACATTCCCGATCTCGACGCCGTTATGAATAAAAAAACTGGCATCTGCTTCGATTACGCCGCCGTAATGACGGCGATGCTGCGCTCTCAGGGTATCCCGACCAAGCTGGTATTCGGCTATACGGGAAGCGTATACCACGCGTGGATATCGGTCTACAGCAGTGAAACCGGCTGGATTAATTCGGCAATATATTTCGACGGCAAACAGTGGAAGCTGATGGACCCCACCTTTGCCTCAACCGGAAAATCCTCTGCAACGATTATGAAATATATCGGAAACGGAGAAAACTATACGGCAAAATATCTCTATTGAAGGGAAGCGTTCTAATGAAAAAGCTCTCACCTCAATACCTTTCCCGTTTCTGTCTCGAGCTCCGGCTGCTGCTGCGCGCCGGTATCGAGCCGGGAGAGGGGCTTGATATGCTTTGCGGCGGACACCGCGACAGGATATCGAAGGCTGTGGCGTCCAGTCTCTGCCGTTGTGATATACGTGAACTGCCGCTTTCGGAAAAACTTCTGGCTTCGGGTCTCTTCCCGCGATACTTTACGGATACGGTACGTCTCGGTGAGAAGTCGGGAAAGCTCGATGACGCTCTTTCGAATCTCTCTGCCTACTATAAAAGAAGGGCTCGCCTGACAAACGGCCTGCGCGGCGCGGTGACCTATCCTCTGCTGCTCTTTCTGGCAATGACTGCGGTGGTGATCGTTCTGATAACACAGGTCCTGCCTGTCTTTGATGAGATATATGCCCAGCTCGGCACACAAATGACAGGACTCGCCGTATCGTTCCTGAGAGCAGGAAGACTGCTCGTATCATTGCAGGCAGTAATACTTGCGGCGCTCGCCGCATTTTTGGCCACGGGAATCGCGATATATCTGATTCCTCCTGTGCGCAGGACCGCCTCAAGAGGTCTCGGCGATAAGGGCATATTCGGAAGGGTTTCCGCAACGAAATTTGTCTCCGCGATGTCGATGGCTGTTTCCTCCGGCCTCGATCCCGTACAGGCGGTCAACCTCGCCGGTGATATCTGCCGTGCCTCCGGCGGGATGTGCCGGAAGATAGACAGATGCAGACAGTATCTCGAGCGCGGAGAAAACCTTGAAGACTGTCTGTCCAAGGCCCGTATTTTCTCCGAACGGGACAGCCGCCTCTTCTCTCTCGGAAACTCTGCGGGCAGTACAGGCGAGATTATGGAGGAGATCGCAAAGAGCTGCGAAGAAAAGGTTGCCGAAGAGCTCGACGCAAAACTCAAGAGGCTCGGACCCTTGATGGTTATCGCCGTTTGCATCATTGTCGGGCTGACGCTTCTTTCCGTAATGCTCCCGACGCTTGGTATACTTTCCTCGCTGAGTTAAAAAAGGAGCAATGTGTGATGAAAAACCGACGCATCATGCCGCGCATCCCGGCTATCCTCCGCGGAGCCGTCTGTATGCTCTCGCTTTTTTCCATAACTCTGGCACTTATTCTTACCGGTCTTGTGCGGGCAGGAAAAACCGTGCGCGCGAATGGGCTGTCGGCGGCGGAGGAAGCCGTCCGGCGTTCGGCGCTCTGCTGCTATGCCCTTGAGGGTTCTTATCCCGAAAGCTATGAATATCTAAAGGAGCATTATCCTCCGGGGATAAATGAGACGCTGTACGCCATACATTACACCGCAGTCGCTCCATCCCTGATGCCTGAGATCGCGATAGTCAGGCGGAGGTCCGTGCCATGAAGAGGCCAGGACTTTGGACTGCCTCTTCGGCAGCCTTGCTTTTGCTCTATCTTTTTTTCATAGGGTCGGCGGCCGCTGTTTTGATTTTGGGGATCAAAGCGCAGGATTTTTCGGAGACACTTTCGGAGCGGTCGTTCGGGGAACGCATGGCGCTCGCCTATCTCGCCGAAAAACTCCGCCAAAGCGACGGCTGCGATATCTATACGGGTGACTTTGGCGGCTCTAACGCTCTCTTCATCGAATCGACGTACGAGGGAATTCTTTACACCGACATCATTTACGGTTATGACGGGCACCTTTGCGAGCTGTTCTGCGAAAAGGGCGCAAACTTTTCGCCTGAAGACGGATCGGTGCTCACGGAAGTGGGCGCGGTCACTTTTACCGAACCGGCGGACGGGCTCGTCCGCATCGAAATAACAGACATAAACGGCAAAACAACCGTGCTGAACATCTTTTTAAGGAGCGGTGGATGGACATGAAAAAACGTATCGGCTTCGGTGCGGAGCTTACTCTGCTCGAGCTCATCATCGTCATCGGGCTTTTTTCTGTCCTGGCTGCTTTGGACCTTCAAGTCTTCGCGGCGGCGCAGAAGCTTCGGACGGAAAGCGACAGGCTGGCTCACGCCGTCATCGCCGCCGAGAGCACCGCGGAATGCTTTAAAGCAGGCATTACGCCCGCCCTGTACTACGACGAAAGCTGGCTGCCCGCGGATGAGGCTGATGCCGTTTACACCGTAATTGTCGAAGAGTCCTCCGAAAACGGCATACGCTCGGCAAGGATCGCCGTAACGGATAAAGACGGTGAGATATTCGCGCTGACGGCGAAAACGCTGGAGGCTCTGCAATGAACGGCGCGCGTTTTCCGGGTGCCGGAAGCGCTCTGCTCGTCCTCATTTTTACAATCCTCTGCCTTACGGTCTCGGCGCTCATGTCGCTTTCCCTTACCGGCGGCGACAGGGCACTTTCCGAAAAGGTCGGGGCCGTTGTTCAGACCTATTATTCCGCGGACTGCCGCGCCGTCGAAACAGCGGCCGCACTGCGGAATGCGATACAAAGCGGTGAAGTCCCAGAAGAGATTGGCGGCATCTCCGTGACCGCGGAGGAAAACGAAGTGTTTTCCTTTTCTGTCCCCGCTGGCGAAGGCCGCGTCATCACCGTCAGGCTCGCGGAAGAGGAGAGCGGTCTTGAGATATTATCCTGGCAGGAAACCTATACAGAGGAGTGGACGCCCGACAAAACCCTGACCGTCTACACCGGAGAAGACGTTCCCTGATTGCTCAAATTATGGCGGATTTTTGCCTTCAGATGAATATTTCAGCATAGTTTTTCTCTTGCTGTAAAGGAAAGCGCGATATGTAACCGAAATGAACCTCCCCGATGTTATAAATACCCAGTGCTTAATGGCAGGGCACGGCCCTGCCTATATTTATAAGCAGGGAGGAATTTATTTGAAGAGAGCAAGGCAAAAAAGAATGCTGTCGTTCATTCTTGTGGCTGTTATGCTCACAAGCCTGTGCGGTTTTTACGTGCAGGCGGAAGACGGCGGTAGTGATCCGCCAATTGTAGCTGCGTCAGAGGATCCCACTCCGGCAATCCCGAGCCCATCGGAACCCGCAGCGCCGAGCCCGTCGGAACCCGCGGCACCGAGCCCGTCGGAACCCGCGGCACCGAGCCCGTCGGAACCCGTCACACCGAGCCCATCGGAACCCGTCACACCAAGCCCGTCGGAACCCGCAGCGCCGAGCCCATCGGAGTCCGTCACACCGAGCCCGTCGGAGTCCGTCACACCGAGCCCGTCGGAATCCGTCACACCGAGCCCGTCGGAATCCGTCACACCGAGCCCATCGGAATCTGTAATGCCAGTCAGCGAAACTCATCCCGAATTCTCTGAATCAGTCAGCGTCGACGGCGTTATTATCACTGTCAGCGCGCCCGAAGGAGTTCTGCCTGCGGGAACGGCCATGACAGTTGAACCTGTCGTCATTGAAAGCGCCGTCCAGAGTGAAATCGAAGGTCAAGTCGAAGGCGAGATCGAGGCGGTTCTTGCATTTAACATCACGCTTTACGATAAAGACGGCGATGAAATTCAACCGGGAGGAGATGTCAACGTCACCTTCCGCCTTACCGGCGAAGAAATGAAAGAGTCCGAATCTCTGGATGTTTTCCACATTGAAGACAGCGGCAACGTAGAGAAGCTCACCGCCGCAACGAACGGCACTGAACAGGCCAGCGTCATAACCGACAGCTTTTCCATCTATGCAGTAGTCGGAAGCAGTAAAGAACCGGACCTCTTTGTTATGTCAATAGGAGACACACTCGTTCTCGAAAACTACAACTTATTTAAAGACCTTCAGGCAGGAACATGGTCGATAGTTAATGGCAAGGACGTTGTCAAATTCACCACCGGCACAACCGATACTGCTAGCGTCACGATCAGTGCGCTGAAAGCTGGAGAAGCAAAAATTAAGTGCGAATACTATTTGGGCATTTTCAATGTAGAACATTACTTTATAATAATTGTTAAAGACAGCGTCTACGGCTATACTGGCAAAATCAATCACATCGATATCCGCATCGAAAATGCGCCCTTGATTATTACTCAGACAATTATTGACGAAAATAACAATCCCATCGGCACAAAGCAACTGAATATAATTGGGCATGTTTCAAAAGTCAGCAGCGTAACATTAGACCTTTTTTCCGGAAAGGATGTATCGTTATATAGCTTTTGGAAATTCCTTGAATATGAATTTCACGGAAACGACCCTTTCAATGTTCAGCTCGATAATCTAGCCGGAGTATCAGCAGTAGTTGATATCTCTTATCAAGACGGAATAATTTATAAAACTCTTAAGGATGTTACCGTCACCTTTTCAAGGGACGACATCATCGAGGCGATCATTAACTGCGACGGATTCAAACATGAAACTGGCAAACCTGACGGTCTTGATTTCATAATTGATGCAAATGATACGCTGACCGGCACCCATAAAGTATATAATAAGCTCAAAATTACCAAAACCTTTAAAGGGCTGACACCGGATCAGATAGCATCGCTGAGTAACTTCGCCATTAAAGTAACCAATAACTGCAATACATATATCCTGAATCTCTCCGATGCCCAAGTAAACGGCAGCGTCTATACTTGGGCACTGGCGGACATTGCGAACGGCGTCTATACAGTGTCCGAATCGGGCTTTACGGTCACTGGTTACAATCATAACTCCACCTATAATTACATTGATCCTCTCTGCTGTAATAATCACAAATCAGGAACCGGTACTACCGTTACGAATGTCCATATAGCAAACGTCTGCACTGCAACAAAGGTGGATTTCACAAATGCCTATACCCCAAAAACAATTGATATTACTGTAACAAAGTCTTGGAGGGGCGTTCCGGACATGGTGCTTCCGGCGAGCATCACAGTCGAGCTGCTGAAAAACGGCTGTTCCTTAAGCCCTAAGGTAACCCAAACCATAACTCCGGACTCCAACGGCGACTGGAAGTGCATGTTCACGGGTTTGCCCGAATACGAAAACGGCAGCAAAGTAAATTACTCTGTCAAAGAAGTCGCTGTGGCTGGATCAAAGCTGGATAACGGCAGATTTGTAGTCTATGGCCCTGAAAAAGTACCCGATGGCAATAATAACGAGAACGATGAC
>JAJUHD010000034.1 GCA_029268085.1 Bacillota bacterium
GGCAAGCCGTCACGCCTTGTGGTCGGGTAGCTTCATTATGCATGGTGCGCTCAAAGCTTTGCGCACTCACGGACGCTGCTCGTCGACGCCCTGCACCCGGACCGCAGCGCTTCCGGGGAGGACGGGCAGCCTTAAGCGGCTACCAGTTCTAAAGAATCGTTGTTCTTTAATTTATAAATTGCCCATTTTATGGATGCTAGGCGCATCCGCCCGCTATTCCTGCCTCCACACCGCCGTCGAAACCGGTACATCCCCATGAGAGCGCCTTTTCAGGCGCCAATATTGTTAGTGTTAGGCAATTGCTTTATACTATTTAGACGATTAATAACTTAGTTTGTTCCTTTTTAGCACTTAACAGGTTCTGGATAATCCACGCCGAATGTCTCGACCGTGACTGACTTCATGCGCTGTACCCTGCGGGGCCTGTCGTTCATGTCGCAGTCTGTCTCGGCAATAGCATCGACAACGTCCATGCCCTCGGTAACCTTTCCGAAAGCGGCGTACTGCCCGTTCAAATGCGATGCGGATTTATGCATGATGAAAAACTGGCTGCCAGCGGAATTCGGCATCATCGTACGCGCCATGGAGAGAACGCCGGGATCGTGATTAAGTGTATTCTTAAAGCCGTTCGAACTGAATTCGCCCTTGATGCTGTATCCGGGTCCGCCCATACCTGTGCCTTCCGGATCCCCGCCCTGTATCATAAAGCCGGGAATAACGCGGTGAAAAATCACCCCGTTATAAAAGCCTTTTTTCACAAGCGAGATGAAGTTGTTGACGGTGTTTGGCGCGATTTCCGGATAGAGCTCCGCCTTAATTATCCCGCCGTTTTCCATTTCGATAGTAACTATCGGATTCGCCATATTCTTCTCAGATTCCTTTCAAACTATTTGCGCTCTTTCATAGCTCTTTCCATCTCACGCGCCGCTCCGCGGGCCGCTTCGCTCTCACGCTTGTCATGAAGCTTTTTGCCCTGACACAGCCCGACCTCGACCTTTACGCGGCTATCCTTGAAATAAACTGAGAGCGGAACGAGCGCCAGCCCGTCCTGAGCTACCTTGGCGGCGAGCTTCATAATCTCGCGCCTGTGCATCAGGAGTCTTCGCGGACGAAGGGGATCGCGGTTGAAGATGTTGCCCTTTTCGTAGGGGCTGATATGCATGGAGCGGACGAAGAGTTCTCCGTCCTTTACGGTACAGTAGCTGTCCTTCAAATTCAGCGTTCCCGCTCGGATGGACTTTACCTCTGTCCCGCAAAGCTCGATACCCGCTTCAAAGCGTTCAAGCACATAATAGTCGTGAAAAGCCTTCCTGTTCTGCGCTGCAACCTTGACTCCGGTCGCCTTTGGTGACATATAAAGCCCTCCTTTCCTTTCACGCTGCGCGGTTTATAGCCATAGAGCCGCATGACATATTCTGCATATTATAAATGCCTGTAAAAAGTATTATACCATGAATGTCAAGTGTGCGTCCTGAAAAGCAGGGGCTTTAAATCATATCTAATCCAGAAGACGTGCGAGAAAACTCGGTACATAGATCTTGACCGGCTTAGCAAAAAGAAGTCTTCTGTCCTGATATGTAAAATCCTCGATTTCGATTGAATCCCACTGGACCAGTCCTTCTGTTTCAAGCGCAGAGCGTACCGTTTCCTGCGCCAGATTTTCGTCGGTAAGTTCTCCGTTTTCCGCCTCAAGAACGACAAGCTCGGGCGTTGCGATATGAATTTTCATTATTGCCTCCGTTTTTATAAATCAGAATAGGAAATACCCGAAAGCATTGTACTTCATACCGGCGCTATATACCAGTTAAAATTACTGGAAATCCGAAGTCTCCTGTGCTATAATGAGTAAAATTATCGCGTAAAAATGCGAAACGGGCCGAACCGTTTCAAAGTTAGGCAACGCGATCGTAAAACGGAGGTCATTTTCGATGGATTATACCGAAACGCTCGTACGTCATATAAACGGCTATAACGGGCTCATCGTCAACACCACTCTCGACAGGGTCATGCTGCAAAACGGCGAGCACACCCTGCGCGAAGTCGTAGAGCACCCGGGCGGCGTAACCGTCATCCCGATTGACGATGAAGGTTTTGTTTACTGCGTGCGTCAGTTCCGCTACCCGGTGCTGGAACACCTTTTGGAGGTTCCGGCAGGCAAGCTTGAAAAGGAAGAAGACCCTCTGCAATGCGCTGAGCGCGAGCTTTCGGAAGAAACGGGAATCAGCGCGGACGAATATGTCTATCTCGGAAAGATCTATCCTTCCCCCGGTTTCTGCAAAGAAATACTGTACATTTATATGGCGCGCGGGCTTTCTTTCGGTACGCCGCATCCCGACAGGAATGAATTTCTCGATATTGAGAAGATACATATCGACAAGCTTGTAAGTCTCGTTATGGAAAACGAAATAACAGACGCAAAGACCGTTATCGCAGTGCTCAAGGCAAAAAACATCCTTTCATTATAAATATAGAAGACGCGAAAGGACCGGCTTTTATGGCAAGAACAGTTCTGATAGTAGATGATGAAAAATCAATCGTGGATATCCTCAAGTTTAACCTTGAAAAATCGGAGTATAAGACAGTCTGCGCCTATGACGGAAAAGAGGGGCTTCGCCTGGCGCGGGAGGAAAACCCCGACCTTATATTGTTGGATGTGATGCTCCCCTACATAGACGGTTTCGAGGTCTGCAAAACACTCCGCGCGGAAGGCAATAACATACCCATAATCATGATAACCGCACGCGAAGAGGAGACCGACAAGGTCTTCGGTCTGGAACTGGGAGCGGATGACTATATCACCAAGCCTTTTTCCGTGCGCGAACTTCTCGCGAGGGTCAAAACCAATATGCGCAGGGTGGCTACCGCCGAGACTCCTCCCGCAGAGGTTACCGGCGAAATGATCAGGTTCAAGGACATTCTGATCGATTTCGAGCGCCACACTGTTTTTAAATGCGGCAAGCCTCTGGATCTTACGTCGCGCGAATATGAGCTTATAAAGTATCTTGCCTCAGCTCCCGGCAAAGTCGTCTCGCGCGAACAGCTCATGAGCGAGGTCTGGCAGTACGATTATTACGGCGACCTCCGCGCCGTCGACGTGGCCGTCCGCCGTCTTCGCGAAAAGCTTGAGGACAACCCCGCCGAGCCGATCTACGTTATGACCAAGCGCGGTGTCGGCTACTTTTTCAGCGAAGAATAGCGCGCTTATCAAGGGCGAAGGCGAGAACCTTAAGACGATTCTCCCCTGCCTTTTGCGGAGGTTTCGATGAATAAAAGCCTTTATACAAAGCTTGTTCTTATAATGCTGGCGCTTATCGTTTCGTTGATGGCGGTCGTCGGGGCCTTTCTCATGAACGAGATACGCTCGTTTTATCTGGACGATTTCTATGCAAAAATGAAAAATGTCTTCGAGGATCCTGAGCTGGCTGAGGATCTCTATGACGCCGCTAACGACGAAGATGCAGCGGAACAGATGGCCGATCTGCTGCGAACCTACTCAGGACCGCTCGGTATCGATTCCAGCTCGCGCAATTACTATATCCTTGACGGCAATACAGGCGCAGTACTGACAGGTTCCGGATCTGAAACGGAAAAACTCGATATAACCACTAATATCATGACGGCAATCAGCGGAGAAGAAGGCTATATAAGTGACCACAGCGCCCCTTATATGGACGTTGCCCTGCCAGTGGACGGCCGAACGGAGCGCTATATCGTTTATATCAGGGACGATAAATCCGCCGTAAGAGGACTCAGTTCAGTTCTTTTCGGCATACTCGGACAAGCTCTGCTCATCGGTCTAATCATTTCCGTGCTTCTAAGCCTTCTGCTTGCAAAGGCCATGGTTACTCCGATACAGAGTCTGACAAAGGCGGCGGAACGAGTTGCCGCAGGTGATTTTTCATCGAAGCTGACATCGGATTCGCAAGATGAGATCGGTGTTTTGACCCGAACCTTTAACAGCATGGCGGGACAGCTTGAAAAAACGCTGGACGACCTCAAAAAGTCCGAGGCCATGCGTCGTGAATTTGTCGCCAATGTCTCCCATGAGCTGCGCACTCCCATAACCAGCATCAGAAGCTACGCCGAAACTCTTTTGGATGGTGAAGACCTGCCGAAGGAGACTGCGGGCGAGTTCCTCAGCGTTATAGTAAATGAAAGCGACCGGATGACGAAGATCGTTCAGGATCTTCTTATGCTCTCGCGTTTCGACGCCGGCAGCATCGAGTTCACCTTTGAACGTTTCCAGTTTGAAAAATCTCTTCACAATATATATAACGCCATGCTGCTTGAGGCCCAGAGGCACAACCACCGTTTTACGCTTGAGCTCAAAACCCCGATCCCCGATATCGTCGGCGATACGGCAAGAATCGAGCAGGTTCTTATAAATATGGTTTCAAACGCGATCAAATATACCCGCGACGGCGGTACTATCTCCATGATTGCCGGACACAAGGACGATGTTGTCTGGGTCAGTGTCCGGGACAACGGTATTGGCATTCCGAAGGAGGACGTCGATAAGGTGTTCGACCGCTTCTACCGCGTAGACAAGGCGCGTTCACGTGAGTCCGGGGGTACGGGCCTAGGCCTTTCCATAGCAAAAGAGATCGTAAGCCGTCACAACGGTTCGATCGAACTCACCAGCCGCCAGGGAAAGGGGACGGTCATTACCGTTACACTCCCTGTGGAGGGTCCGAAGTATGGCAAATAAGACAAAGCTGATTGATATGGCAAAGAACTGCGCCATAGTTCTTCTGCTTTTCTCCGCCGTTTTCCTTCTTTATAAGGCAACATTCAATGAGCAGGACACCTTTTTAAAGGGCCTGGACAGCTTTTTCGGAGGAAATTCCGAAGCCGGCACAGAGAGACTACCCGCCGGCGAAAGCTTCGCCCTTGTCTCTGATCCTGTTTTTATCCTTGTTACGGCAGAGGACAGCTCTCACTATGCGGTAAAGTACGACAACGAGACAAAGCGGAAGCTGATTACACAGTTTTTGGCTTATTTGGGCGAAGCACTGGGTTCCTCCGGCGAACCGGAGGAATTAACCAGCGAGCAGTGGCAAAAGGTCCTTTCCGGCAGCGGTGTCTTCTTCGATTATCTTTATTCCCAACCGCTTTCCGTGATTGCCTCGTCGCTCGGTTACGAAATTAACAGCGGAGCTTCCCAAAAAACCGCAAGAAGATTCTTTCTAGGCAACAGCAACGGGAACCTAGTGCTGTATTTTATAAGCGAGGGCGACGGAAAGATATACAGCTGCGATACGGTTTCAAGCTTCTCTTCTCTTAAACCCAAAATTGCCGAGTGTCCTATAGGTAACGCTAAATTTGCATTTGAGCTTGGCGATGAATATGCAAAGCTTGATCCCTATTTTATTTTCTCTAATGAGAGCGGATCTCTTCGAGCAGTCACGGTCTCAAACCCAATACGCGAGGGCATCGACAGTGCCGCACTTTTGGGGTATTTCGGGATGAACGGAAAAACCGTTTCAAAATACACCGAAACGGACGGCTCAGAAGTCTATGTCGACGGTGAAAAGAGTCTCAGGATAGAATCGTCAGGCAAGGTTGTTTTCTCAGCGACAGGCTCAAGCGGGCTTCTGATCAGCGGCAATCCGGAAGAGCTTTCGATTGCGGACACCGTCTCCGCATGCGGTGAAATCGTCAGAAACAGCATAGGCCAGACGGCCGGGGAAGGCGTTACGGGCCTCGTCGATGTCAGCTCCGTATTCTCTCCGTCTTCCTGTACGGTCAGTTTCGGGTATTTTGTAAACGGGATACCAGTCACATTACCCGGCGGAGTAAGTGCGGCGAAATTCCACATCAGCGGCGGCGCAATCACAAGAGCAGAGCTATATTTCCGCAGCTACGCCTTGTCCGGGGGCGTCATAAACGCTTTGCCGGAAAAACAGGCGACCGTTATCGCACAGTCTCACGGCGGAGAGCCTGTGCTTACATACGAGGACAAAATCGGTTCCGTAACCTGCACATGGATATACAGTTGATCTGATCGGAGCTAAATGTGGAAAAGTCAAAAATCAAAAACTTTATACTGATACTTCTCGCTTTGGTAAACGTCTTTCTTCTTTCTATTGTAATTACCAACGCGATGGAAGAGCAGAAGGCGCGCTCCTGTCGAATTCAGGCACTGGAAAACGTCCTTTCGGAGAACGGTATTGCGCTGGCATCCGATATCAAGCTCCCCGACACCGTTCCGCCTACGCTCACGTTAAAACGCAACTTGGATATGGAGCGCCGTAATCTGAGCTCGCTCATCGGCAGCTGCTCGGCGGCGGATCAAGGCGGAAACGTCTATTTTTACAATGGTTCCGATGGACAGGCGAGATTCCGGGGTACCGGAGAATTCGAGATACTGCTGTATTCAGGCGTTATCACCAAGGGCCGTGATCCCGTCGGCACCGCAAAGAGCGCCTTGAAAAAACTGGGCATTGAAAGCGGCGATATCGAGCCTCAGGTCACGGTTGATGGCGAAGAAACAACTGTCATACTTTACTGTTCATGGGAAGGTACAACGATATATAACGTGCCTGTAACCATTAGCTTTAATTCCGACAATTCAACGATAATCAGCGGTGCAAGACCCCTTGACGTAAAAAGCGAAGTCCAATCCTCAGCGGATTACCCCGACGGTGTAACTATTCTGATGGGTTTTCTCGAATCCATCAGCCAGACCGGTTCTGTCTGCAATGAAATAACCGGTGTTAAGATTGAGTACAATATGTATTCAGCCGTATCCGGAAACTGCACCCTTAAGCCGGTCTGGTGCATTACCACAAACTCCGGCTCTTTCTATATCGACGCCGAAACGGGCAAGCAGGAAAACATACTAGGCGCCTAATAATTCGACATATTTATTTTTTGTTGTATTTTTGTAATCATTGTGTTATAATTCATTGGAAAATCTTTGATTGATACTGATTTTGCCTTCATGGGAGATTATGTTCTTTTTTCTTTCGGCTATTATCTCTCTCTTCGGGTATCATACATAATGAGATGTGCGATATTTTCTCGTCACGGGAAGGTGTATCATTTGGATAAATATATAATAAGAGGCGGAAATCCTCTTTTCGGCGAAGTTGAGATAAGCGGGGCTAAAAACGCCGCTGTTGCCATCATTCCTGCCGCCCTTATGGTTGAAGGCGTGTGCAGGATTGAGAACATTCCTCAGATCAGTGACGCTGATATGCTGCTCACTATTCTGAGCGAAATGGGCGCAAAGGTCCGCACTATTAATAAAAATACGGTTGAGATCGACTGCACAAGCGTCTGCAGGGAGGGTGCGCCCTATGATCTGATGCGCAAAATACGTGCATCCTACTATCTCATCGGCGCTATGCTCGGGCGTTTCGGCTCCGCAAAGACGACCATGCCCGGCGGCTGTAATTTCGGAGTCCGTCCGATCGACCAGCACATTAAGGGCATGACGGCTCTTGGCGCTCATGTCGAGGTCAAGGGCGGTTTCGTCTATGCAGAGGCTCCAAACGGCGTACTCACAGGGAACAAAGTCTATCTCGACAAGGTCTCTGTCGGCGCGACTATGAACATAATGATCGCGGCTTCCAAGGCTCAGGGGAAAACAACTATCGAAAACGCGGCTAGAGAGCCGCATATCGTCGATCTTGCGAACTTTCTGAACTCGATGGGTGCGGATGTTCGCGGCGCCGGTACCGATACCATCAAGATCTATGGCGTTGAAAAGCTCCACGGCGGAACATACACCATAATTCCGGACCAGATCGAAGCAGGAACATACATGGCGGCCGTTGCTGCCACAGGCGGGGAAATTACGATCAAAAACGTCATTCCAAAGCATCTGGACTGTATCTCCGCAAAGCTCCGTGAAATGGGTGTGGAAATCGACGAGTATCCCGATTATGTCGTTGTCCGCCGCATGGGAAAGCTCACGCGCGCCAACGTCAAGACCCAGCCTTACCCCGGTTTTCCGACGGATATGCAGCCCCAGATAAGCACGGTTCTTTGTCTTGCCGAAGGCACAAGTGTCGTTACCGAAGGTGTTTGGGATAACCGCTATAAATATATTTCCGAACTCAAGAAAATGGGCGCCGAGGTTCAGGTGGACGGCAAAACCGCCGTCATAGAGGGTGTTCCTTTCCTGACCGGCGCGCCCGTTGCCGCCTGCGATCTGCGCGCGGGAGCAGCAGTTGTCATTGCCGGTCTCTGCGCAAAAGGCGAGACTGTTGTGGAGGATGTCTCCTATATCGAGCGCGGCTATCAGGATCTTGTCGGCAAGCTGAATAATCTGGGCGCCGATATTGTCTGCGTCTCTGAGCCGGACGAATACACTTCCGCAGTAGTTTGATATTCAAGGACAAAAATATGCAGATCTACACGATTGCGAGCGGCTCCACCGGAAACTGTACTCTTGTGAAGGATGGGAATACGGCGGTGCTGATAGATGCCGGAATTTCTATGAAGCGTATCGTTGCCGCTCTTAAAGAGCTCGGCGTTATGCCCGAACAGCTTTCCGGCATATTGATAACACATGAACATACCGACCATATCTGCGGTCTTAATACAATACTAAAGCATTATGAAATACCGATCTTTGCCCCCCGTACTGTGGCCAATCATCTCAGTTGGTCAATTGCGGGGGTCGACGATTATTTAACTGTGCTGCCGCCCGGACAGGATTACGGCATCGGAGAGCTCTCCGTTCTTCCCTTCCGTACGCCGCATGATACTCCAGAAAGCGTCGGCTACAGGCTTTCGGGCAGCGCGGTCTTTGGTTTTTGCACAGACTTCGGGCATGTGACGGACGAGATACTCGAGGGCCTCTTCGGTGCAGACGCCGCCGTCATTGAAGCAAACCATGACCTTGAGATGCTGAAGAACGGGCCTTACCCCATCCCGCTCAAACGGAGGATACTTTCCGATTACGGGCATCTGTCCAATGAATGCTGCGGCCGGCTTGCTGCGGAGCTTTATAAACACGGCACGCAGAAAATCGTCCTTGGGCACCTGAGCCGCGAGAACAACATACCTTCTCTCGCTAGGAGGTGCGTTTCGGAGGCGCTTGCCGCCGAGGGCATTGATACCGAAAAGGATGTTATCCTTGATGTCGCGCCGGAACGGGACATACTTAAATTATATGTCGGAGACGAATCTATATGCTGAGCATCACTCTGATCTGCGTCGGCCGCATGAGGGAAAGCCACTACATATCGGCATTTGCCGAATATGAAAAGCGGCTAAAGCCCTATTGCAGGTTCGAGGTTGCGGAACTCGCCGAATCGAGGCTGCCGCAGAACCCCTCGAAGGCGGAAATCGAGGCAGGCCTCTGCAAAGAAGCCGCCGAGATTGAAAGAAACATTCCGTCGGGCGCTTACGTCATAGCACTGTGCATCGAAGGGAAACAGCTCGGGAGCGGGGAATTCGCTGAGCTTATGCGGAAATGCGCAAGCGAAGGCAAAAGCAGGCTCTGCCTGATAATCGGATCCTCATTCGGATTGGATACCTGTATAAAAAAGCGCGCCGATTTGTGTTTGTCGATGTCTGAAATGACTTTTCCTCATCATCTCGCAAGAGTTATGCTTGCGGAACAAATATACAGGGGTATAATGATTAACGAAAACTGCAAGTACCACAAATAGCCTTAGCGAAACGCTGTTATGGGAGAAAACAATATGTCTTTTTTTAAACGCAGGGGCAAGGATTCAGCGGCAGAATGTCATAAAGGCCCTTCCGGTCAAACACCGCCGTCATGGTATCGTTCTCTTCCCGGCGAAATATTCAGGACGTGGCCCAAAATCGGCGGCGAGCCCGAAGCGCCCGTATTTCTCAGGCACTGCTCATCTGTTGACATGGAAGATGAAATGCTTATTAGCATGCTGTCGGCATACGGTATCCCCGCCGTCAAGCTCTATCCTGGATACGGCAGCTTCGGTGCCGTCGTTCTCGGCATGAGCGCTGAGGGGAGCAATATATATGTGCCTGCCTCAATGCTTGAGGATGCTCTATCTCTTATGAATGGAGGGGACGGAAATGATTGATTATATGGAAGAATACCGTCACTGGATGGACAGCCCCGCCCTATCGGAAAGCGAATGGCAGGAGCTGGACAGGATAGGCGGCGACGAGCTTGAGATTAAAAGCCGCTTTTTTGCCCCGCTGGAATTCGGTACTGCTGGCCTTCGCGGAATCATGGGCATGGGTTTGAACCGCATGAACAGGCATGTAATCCGGCACGCGACGCAGGCCTTCGCCTCTGTTATCATCGAAGAGGGCGAGGAAGCAATGAAAAAGGGCGTTATCATCTGCTATGACTGCCGTGAAAACAGCGAGCTGTTCGCACGCGCGGCTGCCTCAGTCATGGCGGCAAACGGAATTTTTGTGCGTATTTTCGACGCAATGCGTCCTACACCCGAGCTGAGCTTCGCAATACGCAGCTTCGGCGCTGCAGCGGGCATCAACATAACCGCAAGCCACAATCCGCGCGAATATAACGGCTACAAGGTATATTGGGCGGACGGAGCACAGCTCCCGCCAAAGCATGCACAGGCAATCGCAGACGCGATGGTACGGATCGATATTTTTACGGGTATCAAGAGGATGGACTTCGGCGAGGCTGTTGCCGCCGGACTTATCCAGACAATCGGCGCCGAGACAGATGAAGCCTTTCTTAAAAACGTGCTTGCACAGTCAATCGACCGCGAGGCCGTCGCCCGCGTCGCAGACAAGTTTAAGATTGTATATACTCCGTTCCACGGCGCTGGGTATAAGCTCGTACCCGAAGCGCTCCGGCGTCTTGGCATCAAGAACATTATCCCCGTGCCGCAGCAGATGGTCATCGACGGTTCTTTTCCCACCGTCAAAAGTCCCAACCCAGAGGAGCCGGCCGGATTCCATCTGGCTATCGACTTGGCTAAAAAAGAAAACTGCGACCTTATAATCGGTACCGATCCCGATTCCGACAGAGTCGGCATCATGGTTCGCGACGATAAGGGGGAATATGTAACTGTGTCCGGCAACCAGACGGGTGTTCTTCTTCTGGATTATATCATCACCGCCAGAAAAAGATTGGGCACTCTGCCGGAAAACGCCGCCGCCGTCAAGACCATCGTCACAACCGAGATGGCGCGTGAGGTCGCGCAGCAGAACGGAGTCCACATTGACGATACCTTTACCGGCTTCAAGTTCATGGCCGAGAAGGTCGCCGAATACGAAAAAACGAACAGCTACAGCTATATAATGGCCTACGAGGAGAGCTACGGCTATATGATCGGCGACTATGTCCGCGACAAAGATGCCGTAACCGCCTCGATGCTTATTGCCGAAATGGCGGCCTATTACTTCGGAAAGGGCATGACGCTCCTCCACGCATTGGACAGCCTTTTCGAAAAATACGGATATTATGCTGAAAAGACCCTTAACCTCGTCATGCCCGGCATCGACGGGCTTGAGAATATGCGCAAATTGATGGCGCGGCTGAGGGAAAACCCGCCAGCGGAGATAAGCGGAGTCAAGGTTCTGCGCGAGAGGGATTACGCAAGCGGCAAAATCATTGTTCCTGGTCTCGGTTTCGTTGACAAGACCCATATCTCCGGCTCAAACGTCCTTTATTTTGAGCTTGAGGACGATACCTCGTTTATAGTCCGCCCGTCCGGCACCGAGCCGAAAATCAAGGTATATATTCTTGTCAGCGGAAATGACAAAGAGGAATGTACGCAGAAAATCGATAAGTACGTCGCTTTTGCCCAAGCTCTGAAGTGATCTGACAGCTTGCCGTCTTAAACAAAAACTTCGGCAGAGCGTAATTTGTAATTATTAAATTTTTATTAATTATTTATTAAATTTATTCGATTTTCTATTGACAAATCCTCCTATAGGTGCTAGTATCAACGAGTTCCCAGAGAACACCAATTGTTCACTGGAAAACAACTATCATTTTGGAGGATAAAAACTATGAAGAAGACTTTTGCTGTTGTTCTTGCAGCAATGATGCTGATGGCTGCATTCGCAGGCTGCGGAAAAAAGGCTGAGGAGCCCAAAGCTTCCACTTCTCCCGCTGTAGCATCCGAGGAACCTGCTGCTCCCAGCGAAGCTCCCGCAGAAGCTCCCAGTGAAGCTCCCGCAGAAGCCCCCAGCGAAGCTCCTGCAGAGTCCCCTGCAGCTTCCGCTTCCACGGCCGGCTAATAACTGCATTACATTAAAAGCCTAAAAAAGACGAGTGTACTTGATTACACTCGTCTTTTTCCTTTTTCACTTACTAGGAAGCCTTGGGCGAGGCTGTGGGACTTGCCGCAGGCGAGGTTACTGGACTTGCCGCAGGGGATACGTCCGGCGAAGCAGGGCTTAAATCGGGAGACGCGATCGCGGGACTTTCAGATACTACGGGGACATTCGGGCTGACGGTCGGCGTTACGTCAGTTTTCTTACAGGCGCCGAACATGGCCAGAAGGGTTAAAACCATAATGATAACAACTGTTGTTTTCTTCATTTTTTTACCTCCAAAATGAATTCAAAGGTATTATGGGCAGTTTATGTATATTTTATTTCATTTTCTTTAAATATTGTCCGCATATTTATTTCACCGAACCCGCCATCATGCTTTTGACATATACTGAAAATAATAGTAAACTGAAAAAAACAGCATTTTGGAGGATTTATGGATATCAAAAACGCGGCCTGCGCCTTTACCGGTCACAGAGAAGAAAAGCTCCCGTGGGGACGGAACGAATCAGACCCGCGGTGTCTGAGGCTAAAGGAACTCATCGAGGACGCTGTCGAATCTGTTTACAGTTCGGGTATCCGGCACTTCATCTGCGGTATGGCAACAGGCTGCGACATGTATTTCTGCGAGGCTGTCATGGCTCTCCGTGAAGCACACCCCGATATTACGCTTGAGGCGGCTATTCCATGGGAAGGGCAGTCAGAAAGCTGGTGTGACACGTTAAGGCGCCGCTATGCGAAGCTCGTCGCGGACTGCGACTATCATACCCTCGTTCAGAAAAGCTATACTCCCGACTGTCTGATGCGCCGCAACAGGTACATGGTTGATAACGCTTCTGTCCTTATTGCGGCCTACAGCGGCAAACCCGGCGGGACGATGAGCACTCTCCTCTACGCCATGCGCAGGGGACTTGAAATAATCGAACTGCCGATAGAGTAATTACTTTGTTTTTTCTGGAAATCCATATTTTCGGTTGACTTATTTATAAAGGCATTATAAGATATTACAATAGAGTAACAAATAATGTCACATTGTTTTATTATATAAGGGGGTTCCAGTATGCCCATTCTGAACGAGTTCAGCTTTAGTTCCTGTGATTGCAAAAGTACGATCTATGTGCGCGAATGGCTTCCCGATACTTCTCCGATCGGTGTCGTCCAGATTTGCCACGGGGTTGCCGAGCACATAAGCAGATACGATGAATTTGCGCGGTTTCTGGCCTCATATGGTTTCGTGGTAGCCGGCGAGGATCATCTGGGACACGGAAAAAGCGTGTCCGATCCTAAGAATCAGGGATACTTCGGTGAGAACGGCGGCTGGGAACTGGTTGTCGGCGACATGCGTAAGCTGTATGAGCGTCTGAAAGAACAGCATTTCAGCCTTCCGATCTTCATCTTCGGACATTCGATGGGCAGCTTTCTTACCCGTACATATATAATTCGGTATCATGATGGCCCCGACGGTGTCATTCTCAGCGGCACCGGTCAGCAGAGCAGCCTGCTGGTCAATACAGGCCTTACGGTGGCGAACAGCATTATCAAAAGCCGAGGCACGAACTATAAAAGCGAGTTCCTCAACAATCTTACGTTTTCAGGCTATAATAACCGCTGCAAGCCGAACCGTACAAATTTCGACTGGCTCACAAGAGACACTGCGATCGTCGATACATACATTGCTGATCCCGACTGCGGCTTTGTTTCCTCCGCCGATCTTACCCGCGACATGCTGATGGGTATAAAATACATATCAAGCGCCAAAAATCTCGAGAGAATAAACAAGGAGCTTCCGGTTTTCTTTGTATCGGGCGATGCCGACCCTGTCGGCGAATACGGCAAGGGAGTTCTCCGGGTTTATAACGGATTTCTCAAGGCGGGACTCTCCGATGTGACACTTAAGCTCTATCATGGCGCACGCCACGAGATACTTAATGAGATAAACAAGGAAGAGGTCTACAGCGATATTCTTTGTTGGCTGCAGTCAAAATGCCGCAGCAGGGAGCTTGCAGCCGCGGAAGCGGATAAGTAGATGACTTGCGGATGGCAGCAAAGCTCCGCAAAAGCAGAAACAAGGACGGAAAACCGAAAGGTTTTCCGTCCTTGTTTGTTTTTAAGTTTTATTTCATCTGGCGCTTGCGGGCAAGGTTTATCATGCCCTCTTCCATGTCTGCAAGGCGGTCGAGCATCCTGCCCGCTCCGTAAGCTACGCAGGTAACAGGATCGTCAACCGGGTTTATCTTAATGCCCGTCTTGGCATAGACAATCCTGTCGAGTCCGGGGATAAGACTGCCGCCGCCGCACATGATGATACCGTTCTGGGAAATATCCGCCACAAGCTCCGGCGGCGTTCTCTCAAGCACCATCTGGACGGAATCGAGGATCGCGGTAAGCGGCTCCTGAAGCGCTTCTGCGATGTCGTTTGTATTAACCTCAACGGAGCGCGGAAGTCCCGTCATAAGGCAACGTCCCTTCACTTCCTCCGACGCCGGCTCCTGTACGGGGTAGGCGCTTCCGATTCTGATTTTCAGCTCCTCGGCGGTCTTAAGTCCGATAAGAAGATTATGCTTGCGGCGTATGTACTTGACGATCGCTTCGTCAAACGCATCGCCGGCCGTTTTGATTGATTCGCTCTCAACTACGCCGCTTAATGAAACGACGCCGACCTCCGTCGTACCGCCGCCTATATCGATAACCATATTCCCGTCCGGCTTTGATATGTCTGCTCCGGCGCCCATAGCTCCGGCAACGGAGGATTCGACGAGATAGACCTTCCTCGCTCCGGCTTCGATACCCGCATCGATTGTTGCACGTTCCTCAACGCCCGTGATGCTGCCGGGCACAGTGATGATGAGACGCGGCTTAAACAGGCTGAATGAAGTAATACGCTGGATGAGCTCCTTAAGCATACGCACGGTCATATCGTAATCTGAAACGACGCCGTTAATTATCGGATGTATGGAAACGATATTGGCGGGCGTTCTGCCGAGCATCTTCTGCGCATCCTCCCCGACCTTGAGGAGCTTGCCCGAATGCTTGTCCACAGCGACGACCGTCGGCTCACGGAGGGTTATCCCCTTCCCGCTCACATATACGATTATGCTGGATGTTCCGAGATCTATCGCAATATCTCTTTCAAAAAAGACCATGTATCTGACCGTTCCTTTCGTAATATAGGAGAAGCGGATTTAACGCCCCAACGGAATCATTGACAAATCCTGCCGATTTTATTCCCTCGTCCGCGCAAGAGTACAGCACACAACTTCCTTTGCACCAGAGTATTTCAGGGTCTTGGCACATTCGGAAAGAGTTGAGCCTGTGGTAATAATATCGTCTATCAGCAGGATGCGCTTTCCGCGAACCAGTTCCTCATCGGTTACGGCGTAGACGCCAGAAATGTTTGCGCGGCGCTTTTCAGCGGAACCGACACCAGATTGCGCCGGCACTTCCGTGTGCTTAACGAGAAGCTCCACGGCGACATCGTCGAGCTTGAGGGCGGCAGACATCGCGAGCAGCATAGCCTGATCATAGCCGCGCTTTTTAAGGCGTTTGCTGCTCAGCGGGACCCATGTGATTATATCGTAACGTCCTTTCAGGTTTTCCTCAATGCAGTCGGCCATAAATTCACCGAAAAGGGGCGCATAGGCAGTCGCATCGTTGAATTTGAATCGCAATATCGCGTCGCGCACTTCATTTTCATAGTAGAGCGGCGAAACGCATGATGAAAAAAATTCCCCTGACTGTGCGCCTCCGTTGCGCGTGCGGCTGACCGTATTGCAGCATTTTGCGCACATTCCGCTCTCGCCGGATTTAAGGACCTTCCTGCAAAAGGCGCACCGCGGAGGATATATGAGATCCAGAAGTCCCGAAAAAATGCCCATGGCTTTACCATCCTTTCCTATAACCGCTCTACCAGTCTGGCGCGAAGTCCTGAGTATCTTCTTGTCACCTTGTGATTATCTATCATATTGAAAACCGTCGCGTCGTTCCCGACGATTATCAAAAGCTCTCTCGCTCTGGTCACGGCTGTGTAAAGAACGCTTCTGCTCATAAGCTGGGGCGAGCCTTCCTGCGCTGCGAGGATCACAGCCTTAAACTCGCTGCCCTGAGATTTGTGTACCGTCATAGCAAAGGCATGCTCAAGCTCCGGCAGCATATCGAAGCCGTATGCCGCGAGCCTGTCGTCGAAAAGGACCGTCATTACTTCGTTTTCATTGTCAATTCCTGCGACGATGCCTATATCTCCGTTAAATATTCCTGTCCCGCGGTCAGGCTTATCCCCCATCGTTATAACAGGGATTACGGCGCCTCCCGCTTCTGCTGAAAACTCTATGATCTCGGGGCGTGCCCATATTATATCATAGTTATTTCTGGTTTGCATTACTCTGTCCCCCTCGCGGAAGACAATTTCACCGTATTTTTTCTCTTTTTTACCTGCCGACGCAGGGTTCAGCGCCCTCTGAAGCACTGCGTTGAGGTGTCTCGTGCCTGTTTCGCCGCGTCTTGTAGGGCTTAAAACCTGAATGTCGTTCTGCGAAATGCCCATTTTTTCGGGCAGACGGCGGCTGCAAAGCTCGACTATCGTATCCACCGTCTGGGCAGGCTCAATTCTGCGCAGAAAGAAAAAGTCGCTTTCGGAGGAGTTTGCTTTCAGCTCTGGGTAGTCCCCCCTGTTTATCATGTGCGCGTTGGCTACGATACGGCTCTCCGCGCCCTGCCTGAATATTTCGGTTAAGCGAACAGTCTCGACTATCCCGCTGCGGATAATATCGAGAAAAACGTTACCGGGGCCGACGCTCGGCAGCTGATCGGCATCGCCGACCATAACCAGTCTGCTCTTAGGCGGCATCGCACGAAGCAGCGCCGCCATTAGGTAAATGTCCACCATTGAGCATTCGTCGAGTATCACCGCATCGCAGACGAGAGGTTCATCCTCGTCACGCCTGAAAATAAGTTCGTCACCCTCCTCGGAAAAGCCCGCCTCAAGAAGCCTGTGCACCGTGGCAGCTTCCCTTCCGGTCAGCTCGCTCATGCGCTTTGCCGCTCGTCCCGTAGGCGCTGTGAGCAGCGTCTTAAGCCCCAATTTATCATAGAGCGAAACGATTGCGCGGACAGTCGTCGTTTTTCCCGTACCAGGGCCGCCTGTCAGAACCATGATCTGCCTCTGCGCGGCGATTCTGAGGCTATAGCGCTGCATATCTGCGTAGCTGACCGCCTGCTCCTTTTCAACCTGTCCGATTAACGTATCGATATCCTTTTTATGGCTTAGTTTTTCACTCGACATTTCTTTTATTCGATCCGCA
>JAJUHD010000035.1 GCA_029268085.1 Bacillota bacterium
ATCGCCACTGCTGCGCCATCTCCGTCTCAGGCTGCGGAAAAAGGCGTACTGCTCATGGCAACTACGACAAGCACAGAGGATACCGGCTTGCTTGACTATCTCGCCCCGTTATTTTTAGAGGATACCGGATGGAAGCTTCAATGGACAGCTGTAGGTACCGGTGAAGCCTTAAAACTGGGCGAAAATGGCGATGTTGATGTTGTGTTTGTTCACGCAAAGTCGAGCGAGGAAGAATTTGTAAAAAACGGATATGGCGTTAAGCGTTATCCGGTTATGTACAATGATTTCATCGTTGTTGGCCCTGACACGCCTTTAGCAAAAACACAGGATATTAAAGCTTTGTTTACTGAAATAAACAAACAGAACCTTACGTTTATATCAAGAGGCGACGATTCCGGAACGCACAAGGCTGAAAAGAAAATTTGGACGGCGCTTAATATAGACCCCAAAAGCAATGCTAACTACATCGAGTCCGGTCAGGGTATGGGAGCCACTATCACAATGGCTAATGAGAAAAAAGCCTATTGCTTAACGGACCGCGGAACTTGGCTCAAAATGAAAAATGACGCAACAGTATCAATAGACCTTGACATAATATGCGAAGGCGACCCTATGCTGAAGAATCAATACGGTGTTATAGCTGTAAATCCTGAAAAATATCCGGACGTGAACAATGAGGCTGCCAGCGAATTTATAAGCTGGATCTGTTCGGATAAGGTTCAGAAGCTGATCGGAGAATTCGGTGTTGAAAAATACGGTCAGGCTTTGTTTACTCCAAACGCCGGAACCGAGTCTTAAAGCATTTATTACATTCAATAAGGGGATACCCGGTGAGTATCCCCTTATTATTTGAAACTGTGGTGATTTGATGGATTATTTTTAGTGAATTGGCAGTAATATTTAAGGATGTCGGCATACTAAGCACTATCAGGGTCACGCTGATAATGGCGGTATCTTCAACGATGATTTCTTCTGCGCTGGGCATATTTTTTGCGCTGCTTTTAGAGCAATGTCGTTTTCCGGGCAAGAAAATCATAATAAGAATAAACCGAACATTGCTTGGCGTTCCGCCTGTGGTTGTGGGCTTGGCTGTTTATATGCTGCTGATGAGAAAAGGCCCCTTGGGCTCTTTATCTTTGCTTTTTACTATAAGAGGCATGATAATTGCTCAGTGTATTATTATTACGCCCATAATTACGAGTATCGTTTATACCTATGCGGTTAAAGCTGCTCCCGCGGTCAGAATATTTGCAGTTACCATGGGTGCGGATAAAGCACAGACCAGAATCCTGCTTATGAAAGAAATGAAAAACGAGATCTATTTTGCGATAGTAACCGGCTTTGGCCGTTCAATAAGCGAGGTGGGATCCGTTATGCTTGTCGGCGGAAACATCAAAGACAGAACAAGAACTATGACCACGGCGATTTCAATGCTGAAAAGCGAGGGCATATTTACGGAAGGCTTGATTCTTGGAGTCCTGCTGCTTATTTTCGCATTTATACTTCAGTGGGCGGCAGAGTGCTTTCAGAAAAGGGAAATTAACGATGAAAATTATTAATCTCCAGAAAAGACTGGGAGCATTTAATCTTGATATTGAAAATCTCGAGCTTGAAAGCGGCTGTATCCATGGTTTCATGGGCGATAACGGCAGCGGAAAAACCACTGCCGCTAAGCTCATTGCCGGCATTCTGAAGCCGGACAAAGGTGAAATACAATATGGCGGACTGACTCCCAGAGATATTACAATGATATTACAGAAACCGTATATGCTCCACACAACTGTTTATGAGAATTTGATTTATCCGTTAAAAATCAGAAGGATTAAGCCTGACGATACAGAGATTGATAATTTACTCAAAGAATTTGAGCTCTTTGATAAGAAAAGGCAATACGCGAGAACCCTATCAAGCGGAGAGCAGCAAAAGCTGGCTTTTCTAAGAGCGGTAATTTTCAAACCAAAGCTTGTGATCGTTGACGAAACACTTTCCAACCTGTCCGGCAAAAGCTTGGAATTGTCAGAAGATATAATTTTGAAATCTAAAAACATAACATGGATAATAGTCAGCCATCAGCCGAATATAATCAGTAATTTGTGCGATAATATTCATTTTTTTTCGAACGGCAGAATTATTGAATCGGGAAAAAAGGAAAAAGTACTCTTTAATTCTGATGATCCGACCGTAAAGGCTTATATGAAAAAACAAGCGTTTGAAATAACGAGGTAGTTTATGAAATTGCTACAGACTGAAACTCTGCAATCCGCAAGAGAAAAGCTTCTTGAAGTTATGAAAGATATGAGGGAAATTGAAGCTGTTGGGCTGATAAATGCTGAAGGGCGGGTTCTGGCCCAAGACATCATCAGCAGCTGCGATATTCCTCATTTCAGGCGCTCAACGGTAGACGGATATGCTGTAATCAGCAAGGATACTCAGGGAGCGAGTGAAAGCATACCGGTCTTTTTAAAGATTGTCGAGGAAGTGAATATCGGCTTTGAAGCCAAATCAAGCCTTAAAAATGGACAATGCGCCTATGTGCCGACAGGGGGAATGGTCCCTGAAGGTGCGGACGCGGTTGTGATGGTAGAATACTGCGAGACTTTTGATCAAACCGGCATAGCTGTTTATGACAGCGTTTCAATGGGAAGAAACCTTATGAATATCGGCGAGGATATAAAAATCGGCGGTGTTTTATTAAAAAAGGGGACAAAGCTTCGCCCGCAGGAAATCGGAGCCCTTGCTTCGGCGGGCTATTCCAAGGTTCCGGTTTATAAGCCGCTGAAGCTTACAATAATTTCAACGGGAGACGAGCTTGTACCCACGGACAAGCTTCCCGGGCTGGGTCAGGTTCGGGACATAAATACGTATGCGCTTGAGTCGCTTGCAAAAAAACGCGGCTTTGAGATTATTTCGACATATGTTTTAAAGGACGAAGAAGAACTTCTGAAATCGGCTGTTTCGGAAGCGATGAAGAAAAGCGATATTGTGGCAGTCTCCGGCGGCAGCTCCCAAGGGAAAAAAGACATGACGGCCAGAATGCTGGATGAACTATCTCATCCGGGAGTTTTTGCTCATGGAATTTCGATAAAGCCCGGGAAGCCTACTATTTTAGGTTTCGATGAAAAAAGCCGGACGGTACTGCTAGGGCTGCCGGGGCATCCGGTGGCGGCCATGCTCGTTTTTGAATTGCTGATGGTCTGGGCGAAAAACAGGCTTATTGGGCAGACTGATGAAAAATGTATATATGCAAATATGAAAACAAACGTAGGCAGCGCTGCCGGCAAAACCACCTGCCTGTCTGTTCGGCTTGTTGATAAGGAGGACGGCTATATTGCAGAACCGGTATTCGGGAAATCTGGAGTTATGTCAACCTTAACTACTGCAGACGGTTATACCTTGATTGATATGAATAAGGAAGGCCTCCAGAAGGACGAGCTTGTGAAGGTCTGGCTGTTTTAGGAGGCATTATGGGAGAAAGAAATCTGTATCTTAGCAATACGCCTGTTGAAGAGGCTGTTTCAATTTATACTGACGCGCTGAAGGATATAATAAAGGTTTCCTACGAAACGATACCTGTGACCGGAGCATTGAACCGGACCACAAAGTCCGCTGTATATGCAAAATACAGTTCTCCGATGTTCAATGCCGCGGCAATGGACGGAATCGCCGTGATTTCCGCTCATACCGATGGGGCTGCGGAAACAAACCCTATCGACTTGGCAATCGGAGAGGATTATAAGATAGTTGATACCGGCGACCCGATTGATCCTCCGTTTGACGCAGTGATCATGGCGGAAGATCTGATCGATCTCGGCAACGGAAAGGTAAGAATCATCGCTTCGGCGGCACCTTGGGAGCACATACGGCCCATCGGTGAAGATATTATTGCCGGAGAGATGATCCTGCCCAGCAATCACCTTATTCGTCCGATCGATATCGGAGTTTTGCTTTCTGCGGGGATACTGGATGTTGAAGTTATCAGGAAACCTACAGTTGCCATTTTCCCGACCGGAACTGAAATCATAGAACCTACAGAGACTCCGAAAGCAGGAGATATCATTGAGTCAAACTCTCGAATGTTTGAAAACATGGTTGCGGTTGAAGGCGGAGAAGCTCACCGCTTTCCCCCTGTTGAGGATAATTACAATAAAATAAAAGAGAAGGTTGAAGCGGCTTCCCAAGAATATGATATGGTGATTGTCAACGCAGGGTCCAGTGCCGGAACGGAGGATTATACGGTTCACGTTTTGAGGGAACTGGGAACGGTGCTTGTTCACGGAGTGGCGATAAAGCCGGGCAAGCCGGTTATTCTTGCGATTGTAAACGGAAAACCGGTAATCGGACTGCCAGGATATCCGGTGTCGGCGTATATAGGGTTCAAAAACTTTGTCAGCCCCGTACTTGCCATGTATTTGAACAGAGAAGCCGAAAAAAAGGACACGATTGATGCAATTATATCAAGACGCATCGTATCCAGCCTTAAGCATAAAGAATACGTCCGAGTAAAAATCGGGCGTGTGGGAGAAAAAATTGTTGCGGCGCCTCTTGCGCGCGGCGCGGGGGCGGCGATGTCGCTTGTCCGAGCAGACGGTTTCTGCGTAATCGAGCAAAGCAGCGAGGGTGTGGAATCAGGAGAGCTTGTTAAGGTTGAATTATACCGAAGTCTTGAGGAAATAGAGCATACGTTGGTATCTGTTGGAAGCCACGACCTTATTATGGACATAGTCTCAGACATGATGCCGAACATTTATAAAAATATGTATTTGTCAAGCACGCATGTCGGAAGTATGGGAGGACTTATGGCGTTAATGCGCGGTGAGGCACACATAGCTCCGATCCATTTGCTAGACGAGGAAACCGGAGAGTATAATATTTCCTATATAAAACGGATGTTTAAGGAAAAAATGGCTCTTATCCGAGGCGTAGGAAGAGTTCAAGGCTTTCTTGTAAAGAAAGGAAACCCTCTGGGAATCCGCTCTTTTGACGATATTAAAAAATGCCGCTATGTAAACCGTCAGCGGGGAGCCGGTACGAGGATACTATTTGATTACAAGCTAAAAGAGAACAACATGAATCCTGACGAAATAAACGGTTACGGCCTGGAAATGACGACTCATATGGCGGTTGCCGCTCTTGTGCAAAGTGAAAGTGCAGATGTCGGGATGGGCATTCAGTCCGCAGCTAAAGTAATGGGCTTGGATTTTATACCCGTTGGTCTGGAGCAGTATGATTTTGCCATACCTCAAAAATATCTGGAGCTTGATTATATCAAAGCTTTTATTTCAATACTGAAAAGCGATGCTTTTAAAGAAAAGCTCGAGGAGCTTGGCGGTTATACGCATGATAACATCGGGGATGTTATCTGTTTATAAAGTTACTATGAGACTGAGAAATTGATTAACGGCATGTAAATGCGCATTAATCTCGCATTCCACACGACGGTGCAATATTGCCATGAAAAACTTACAATATTACCTTATGGAAACACATAAGGAGCTTTGGCCGGCACCGTTTCCATCGTGCCTTAGGTTATTTTTCTATTACGCAAATTGGCTGGCTTTTAGGGAGATTAAGTATTTACGACAAAAAAACGGCACATTAATTGAAGATTTCTGTTAGTATTTTAGTGTAATGAGTATTATAGTTGAATCAGAGATGCAGAACAGGTAATTCTAGTGGGATGGCGACATATTGCAATGAAAGATACATTTAACAGGAAAATTGAATATGTGCGTATTTCTGTGACAGACAGATGCGACCTTCGGTGTCAATATTGTATGCCCGAGAACGGGGTCAAATCCATTCCCCATAATGATATACTCTCTTACGAGGAAATTCTGCGGATAGCAAGGTGCATTGCTCATCTGGGTGTCAGCCGCATCAAGATAACCGGAGGGGAGCCGCTGGTTCGCCTTGGAGTGACCGGCTTTATCGGAGAGATCAAAAAGCTTGAGGGAATCGAGCAGGTGACCCTTACGACGAACGCTACGCAGCTTGCCGATTACATCGATAAGCTGGCTGAGCTGAAAATCGACGGCATAAACATCAGCATGGACACTTTGAACCCTGAGCTTTACAAAAAAATAACCGGAAGGGACTCGTTTTATAAGGCTTTCGAAGGATTCAAAAAAGCGCTCGAATATCCGGATATCAAGCTAAAGATCAACTGTGTGCCTATGGAGATACCGGAGCAAAACCTTCCGGAAATCGCCGGACTTGCCGAGGATTACCCTGTCCATGTCAGATTCATCGAAATGATGCCGATCGGTTTGGGCAGGAATTTCCCCTTTAAGAGCGAAATGGACACTATGAAGGAGATAGAACGGGCCTATGGACCGCTTATACCCTATAATGGGGTGCTTGGCAACGGGCCTTCCAGATATTACAGTATATCCGGATTTAAAGGCAAAATCGGCTTTATAAGCGCGATGAGCCATAAGTTCTGCGATTTCTGCAACAGAGTCAGGCTAACTGCCGACGGCAGGCTGAAGACATGTTTGCAGTATGAAGTGGGGGTAAATCTCAAGGAAGCAATGAGAAACGGCGCATCCGACGAGGAGCTTGAAGCCCTGGTTCTGATGGCGCTTGAGAGTAAGCCGAAGGAGCACCGTTTTGAAGAAGCTTTAGTTGAGGGAAGAGAAACCAGATCAATGTTTCAAATCGGCGGTTGAGGTGAACATTTATGAAAAGAGCGGCAATAATTACATCCAGCGATTCAGGTTACCGCGGCGAAAGGGAAGACCTGAGCGGGCCGGTAATTCGGGAAATCCTTGAGGCCAACGGTTACAGCGTCGTATCCGCTATACTCCTGCCTGATGACCGGCAGATGCTGAGCGATGCGATGGCGGAAATCGCCGATCAGAACAAAGCGGAGCTGATCGTCACGACCGGCGGAACGGGCTTTTCGCCCAGAGACTGTATGCCGGAAGCGACCAAGGCTGTTACGGAAAGAGATGTTCCCGGTATACCGGAAGCCATGAGGGCTTACAGCGCGCAGTTCACGAAACGGGCGATGCTGAGCCGCGCCGCAGCGGGAATCCGCAAACGGACGCTGATCGTAAATCTTCCCGGAAGTCCCAAAGCGGTAAGGGAGTGCTTGGAGTTTATCATCTCTGAACTGGAGCACGGAATCGAAATTCTGACAGGCGAGGCGTCAAACTGCGCCAGAAAGTAGAAGGGAAAGCGTATGGGAAAAGTAATGGCTGTATGTGTCAGCGAGATTAAGGGAGTTCAGAAAAGGAACGTCCATACCGCGAAGCTTGTTGAAAATTACGGGATAGAGAACGATGCGCACGCCGGTAACTGGCACCGGCAGGTAAGCCTTTTGTCCTATGACAAAATCGAGGAGTTCAGGGCAAGAGGAGCTGTCGTTGATGACGGTGCTTTCGGAGAAAACCTGATCGTTCAGGGTATCGACTTCAGAAATTGCCCGATCGGTACACGGTTCCGCTGCAACGATGTCATATTGGAGCTTACGCAGATAGGCAAGGAATGTCACAGCGGCTGCGCGATTTATAAGGCAATGGGCGATTGCATCATGCCCCGCGAGGGAGTGTTTACCAAAGTGCTTCACGGCGGGATAATATCTGAGGGCGACGAGCTTGAAATTATAAATTGACCGGTATCAGTAATTGAAATGTGCCGGAAATATAGAACGATGAAGGAGCAGGGCCGTGTCAAATAAACTTACCAGATATTTAATTGACATAAACGGCATCGTGCAAGGGGTGGGCTTCAGACCGTTTGTATATAACCTTGCGCGCTCCTGTCATATCCGTGGCTGGGTAAACAATTTCCCCGGCGGCATCCATATAGACGCGGAAGGCACGGAAGAAAGTTTAATTTCTTTTATCAGCCGGCTAAAAGAGGAAGCGCCTCCAATATCATTTATTGACTCTTTTCATACTGAGTTTGCGGAACCGGTTGGATATGCGGATTTTGAAATCAGGGAAAGCAGTTCTGAAAGCGCTCATGAAGCGTTCATTTCGGCCGATGTTTCGGTATGCGAGGACTGTCTGAGAGAAATGAACGACCACAATAACAAAAGATACAGATATCCTTTTATTAACTGTACGAATTGCGGGCCGAGGTTTACAATCACCGCCGGAATACCATATGACCGGATCAATACGACCATGCACGCGTTCCCAATGTGCGGGCAATGTGCGGAGGAATACCATGACCCTTCCGACAGGAGATTCCACGCCCAACCGATTGCGTGTAAAAAGTGCGGGCCTTCATTATTCCTTCTCGACTCAGACGGCAACCGGATATCAGAGGGCGAGGAAATTGAAAAAACGATAGAACTGCTTAACGAAGGCTGGATCGTAGCGGTCAAGGGGCTGGGGGGATATCATCTGGCCTGTGACGCAAGAAACGGAAGCGCCGTGCGGAAGCTGAGAAAAAGAAAGAACAGGGACGGGAAGCCTTTCGCTCTGATGGCAAAGGATATTGAAACAGTAATGAAATATTGCTTTGTCAGCGAAAAAGAATCCGAAGTCCTGCAAAGCGTAAAAAAGCCTATAGTTTTGCTGGACAGGAAACCACGAACAGTACTGGCGGCCGATAGTATCTCGCCGGATAACGATAAGCTGGGAATCATGCTGCCATATACCCCTCTGCATTGTCTGCTTTTGGCGGACGGGCCGGAACTGCTGGTTATGACGAGCGGGAACAGATCGAGCGAACCGATTTACTATAAAGATAACGATGCGATACGCGGATTACGCGGTATTGCCGACTATTTCCTTGTAAACAACAGGGAAATTTTTATTAGAACGGATGATTCGGTTACAGCAGTATTCAGAGATAAGGAATGCCTGATCAGAAGATCGAGAGGCTATGTTCCGTTCCCCGTCGATATTTCTTCTGCGCTTGGAGATTTGGACACGCGGATACCGTCGGCTCTTGCCTGCGGAGGGGAACTTAAGAATACCTTCTGCATCACTAAAGGCGGCAAGGCTTTTTTAAGCCATCACATAGGAGACCTTGAAAATATTGAAACCCTATCATCCTTTGAAAGCGGAATTGAACACTTCAAAAGGATATTTTCCGTTGCTCCGGAGCTTGCCGCGTTTGATAAGCACCCGGACTACCTTTCAACAAAATATGCCGGCAGCCTTGCCGGAGCAGTAAAGATACCGATTCAGCATCATCATGCGCATATCGCAGCCTGCATGGCTGAAAACAATGTTAAAGGTCCCGTCATCGGCGTTGCCTTTGATGGAACAGGTTATGGAGATGACGGGCAGATTTGGGGCGGAGAGTTCTTTACCGGAAATTATTCCGGTTTCGAAAGACAGGCTCATTTTGAGTATGTTCCGTTGCCGGGCGGGGATGCCGCTATTAAAGAGCCTTGGAGAATGGCTTTAAGCTATCTTGTAAAAACCTTCGGCGAAGATTTGGCGCCGTATAAATTGCCTTTTCTCTGTGAAATCGGCGCAGAAAGAACAGATATTGTGATTCAGCAGATTGCGAAGGGTATAAACGCGCCGCTTACAAGCAGCGTTGGCAGGTTGTTTGACGGAGTGTCCGCATTAATTGGATTATGCAATGTAATCGAATATGAGGGTCAGGCGGCGATTCGGCTCGAAAAAAACGCGGATACCTCAGGCAATGATTTATACACATATGAAATCGAGCGGGTAGGCGCAGCATATAAGATAATCGTCCGTCAGATGATTTCCGCGATTTTTGAAGATGTAACCAGCGGCGCGGAAAAATCATATATTTCGGGAACATTTCACCGCACTGTTGCAAGAATCGTCTTGGATGTGTGCGAGCTGTTAAGAGAAAGGTCGGGCATCAATCAGGTGGCTTTAAGCGGCGGGGTGTTTCAAAACAGGCTTCTTCTGGGGCTTATCATAGACTTGCTGGAGAGCAGCGGGTTTCGCGTATATACCCATAGCAAAGTACCGGCCAACGACGGCGGAATATCTCTCGGACAGGCTGTTTTAGCAATAAGGAAATATATGGAGGGAAACCATGAGTGATTCAATTACGCTTGCCCACGGAAGCGGCGGAAAGCTGACGCGCCGGCTGATTAATGACATTTTTTATAAATACTTCGGCAACGATCTGCTGCTTGAGGGCGGCGACTCAGCAGTTTTTAATATCGATAACGGGAAAATGGCATTTACGACGGACTCATATGTAATCAGCCCGATATTTTTCAAGGGAGGCAATATCGGCAAGCTCGCCGTATGCGGAACTGTAAACGACCTGACCGTAAGCGGCGCCTGCCCTAAATATCTGAGCTGCGGCTTCATTATTGAGGAAGGCCTCCGGCTTCAGGAACTGGAAATGATCGCTGAAGCCATGGCAGAAACGGCAAAAGAAGCCGGTATCGTCATAGTGACAGGGGATACAAAGGTGGTTCAGAAGGGTTGCGCAGACAGGATTTTTATCAATACGGCCGGTATTGGCATGGTGCAAGATTATGTAAACCTTTCAGTGAAAAACATCAGGGCAGGAGATAAGGTTATACTTTCCGGAACCATGGGAGACCACGGCACAGCCATTCTTCTTGAAAGGGAGAACCTGAAAGTTCAGAGCAATATTTTGAGCGACTGCGCTCCTCTCAATTCAATGATCGAGCCTGTCTTAAAAAAATACACTCATGCGGTGCGCGTAATGAGGGATCCCACAAGGGGAGGGGTTGCGACAGCCCTTAACGAGCTTATAGCAGGCACGGGCTTAAGCATTACGCTGAAAGAAAACTTCCTCCCTGTTCGGGAGGAAGTGAGAGGCGTTTGTGAAATGCTCGGAATGAACCCTATGTACATGGCCAACGAAGGAAAAGTTTTGATTATTGCCGATAGCGCTCAGGCTGATAATATTGTTGAAACCATGAAAGAGAACCCTTACGGTAAAGATGCCGTTATCATTGGAACGGTATCCGATACTTTTTCTGACAAGGTTTTATTAAGTACTGCCGCAGGAGGAAGCCGGATCATTGATATGCTGACGGGAGATCAGCTCCCACGGATATGCTGATGGTTTTTAAATCAGTATTTGTAAACAACAGGCGTATGACCGATGCATTTAAACTGCTTTGGCGTTATACCGTACTTGTTTTTAAAAAGAGAAATAAAATGTGAAATATTTTCGTAGCCCAGATCGTAGGCGACTTCAGTTACGTTCTGATTTTTAAGCATGTCTTTTGCCAGAACCATCTTCAGATTCGTAATATACTCCTTCGGCGTAATCCCCAATACCTTTTTAAAGGAGTTGCAGAAATTCGTCTCGGACATGTTAAGATAATAGGCCAACTGGCTGATGCTTATCGGATGCCTGATATTTTCCTGAATATAAACAAGGGCTTTGTGAATGGGATTATTGTGCTCCAGATTTATCACCTGCTGTATGCCCTTGATCTGGACCAGATTATAGGCCAGTTCCTGCGCGTACAGATCGAGCAGGAATTCTTTATTATTTTTGTCCTGAGCCGTCAAGATGTTGGTTACTCGGTTTAGACAGTTCCGCAGGTCATTATTGATGTCTCCGAGAAAAAATCTGTCTTTTTTCAGTTTGTCGTAATCGGCTCCCAAATCAATGCTGATTTTCTCGGCAACCTTCTTTAAAAGCTCGTCGTTCAGCTCCAGAACCAAAGCCTTTGTAGGTACATCGATATCCATATGGACAGTCGAATTGGGAGGCAGCAAAATAAACTGCCGGGGGTTGTATGTGATCTTTTTATCGTTGTTGACAGAAATATGCTTTTGCCCCTCCAATATCGTACAAAGCCTGTTGTTCTCATACGATTTATAATCACTGCTCAACGGCGGCAGGTCATAATAGAGCAGCTTGAGGTAATCGGTTTCAAGTCTGTCAGCAAGCTCCAGATTCCGATCAAATTTTGTCATAATATTACAATTTGCGAGCATAAAAACACCTCAAATCTTAATACATTGACATAATGCTGCCTACCTGAGCACATTGTACTACATTTATTTTTATTTTACCATGGCAATTAATTTACAATAAAATATTGGTTCAGTTTTTAAAGAATTCAGTTAGAAATTTGATAATTATAATACTATAGTGTACTTGTGCAAAAGGATTTTTGAGGGGATAAAGCAGAAAACGTTTGGTACATTCAATACTATTTCGTCTTGTTCTGCGACAGCCTGTTCAGCATGACGAACAGCCATGCAAGGGGGGTAAAAATGAATGCATTAACATTGATTCCGCTGAGGACGGCCGATGGGCTTTCGTCTGCGGGCCTGACGATTGCAATTTTGGGAATAGCGATGCTGTTCTTTGGAGAGATCATGGCCTTCATCCAGAAAGATATAATGCGGCTGCTTATTTATTCCACCATAGCCCAGATCGGAGAGATAATCGCAACGATTGGTTTAGGTACATATCTTGGCATGATTTCCGGTCTGTACCACCTTATAAACCTTGCGATACTAAGGGGGCTGATGTTCCCTGCGGCAGCTGTGCTTGCATATAGGCTGAAAAGCGTAAAAATCTCCGACTTCAAGGGAATTGGAAAGAAAATGCCGGTTACTGCGGCATGCCTTTCAATAGGAATTCTCGGCAGTATGGGCCTGCCTCCGTTCAACGGCTTCGTTACAAAGTTTCTGATGCTTTATGACGCTGTTGAAGCAGGATTTTGGTATTTATCGGCGCTGATCCTGCTAGCAAGCATTATCGGTGCGATATACTACATCAGGCTTTTAAAAACGGTATTTTTTGAAAAATACAGCGGTGCTCCCGTTAAGGAAGGGACGCCTGCTGCTCTTGTTCCGATCGCCCTGCTTACCGGCCTTGTCTTATTCAACGGGCTTTTCCCCCAGTATGGACTGCAACTGGCTTCCTCATTCGCCGATTCCGCCGCTGCCGGCGGCGGGCTGGAAATGAGCAACATACCTGATATCCGGACGAGCTGGCCCATAATCATAATCATCCCCATGCTCGGCAGCCTTCTGGCTTATTTTTTGGGAAAGCATTCACCCAAAGCTGCCGGCTGGACAGCGGTTGCCGTGATGACCGTGACGCTTGCCGCAATCGCCGCTTTCCACGCACAGCTAGATGTCTACTCTTTAAGCTTCGCCCTGCTGATAGCCTTTATAGGTCTGCTGAACATACTTTATTCGCTGGGATACATGGGACACGGACATGCTCAGAACCGTTATTATATGTTCTTCATAATGATGATCGGCGGATTAATAGGTGTCGCAACAAGCGAGGACTTCTTCTCCTTCTTTATATTTTGGGAGATTATGAGCAGTTGGACGCTATATTTCTCCATCATACATGAGGAAACAAAGAACGCGCTGAGAGAAGGCTTCAAATACTTCATTTTCAACTATGTGGGCGCGAGCATAGCATTTCTGGGACTTCTTATCCTTACGGCGCATGCAGGGACATTTGCTTTTGACAGGCTTGCGGAAAGCCTAAGCAAAATGGATACCGCAACGGCAGGCTGGGGACTCGGCCTGATGACCGTCGGTTTCCTTATGAAAGCCGCTGTTCTGCCTTTCCGCATAGACTTTCAGATGCACCCTGCGACCGCGCCCACACCTGTCAGCGGCTATATCTCGTCTGTACTGCTTAAAAGCGCGCCCTACTGGCTTATCAGGCTGTTCTTCATTTTGGGCGGGGCAGCAGTATTCGGCCGTATCGGAATTGCAGGCGGTAATTCTATACTGATGAACATTATGGCTTGGATTGCGGGACTTACGATTATAGGCGCGGGCGCTATGGCCTTGGTTCAAAGAGGAATCAAGAGACTTCTGATCTACAGCACCGTCAGCCAGATAGGTTATATAATCCTCGGAATTAGTCTTGGCTCATCGCTCGGGCTTACTGGCGCGCTGATGCACTTTGTAAACCATATGTTCTTTAAGGACCTGCTCTTCCTTGCTGCGGGCGCTGTCATGGTTCAGGCGCACGTCAAGAATTTGGACGAGGTCAGCGGTTTGGGAAGAAAGATGCCTGTTACGCTGTCCTTCTTCATGGTAGGCGCTTTGTCGCTTGCCGGTGTGCCTCCCTTCAGCGGTTTTACTTCAAAATGGGTTATTTATGAAGCGGCTATGCAAAACGGTCAGGTGTTCCTCGCTATACTTTCGCTGGCCGGAAGCGTACTGTCGATGGCTTATTTCGTAAAATTCATGCATTCGGCTTTCTTCGGAGTTCCGTCCAAAAATTCGGAACATGTCAAAGAAGCACCGTGGACCATGCTGATACCGATGGGAGTAATGTCAGCGCTGAGCATCGCTTTCGGAATAATGCCCGGACTGCCCCTTACGGTAATCTCGAAAGTGCTGTCGCTTGCCGGTTTGACCGCACCGCCCTATACGCTGTTCAGCATTGAAACGCCGATCGGAACAGAACAGATAGGCATCATCACGATGATGATACTTCTGGGGCTTGTAATAGGCATGGTATTCCTCATGTCCGGCAGCAAAAAAATCAGATATACCGACGCCTACACCTGTGGAGTTTCGGATATTGACGCGGACAAGATAAACGCGTCCTCGCAAAACATGTTTGAGCCTGCGGCTAAACTGATAAGAAATCTGCACAGGAAGGCTATCGTACCTATATTCGGCGACGGCGAGGAGGCTGAGGAATAATGAGTATTTTAAAATTGCTTATCAGCATCCTGATCTTTCCCGGCGGCCTTTTTGCCGTTCTGCTGGGCCTGTTCCTTACTGGCGTTGACCGCAAGGTATATGCACGCATGCAGAGACGTGTGGGTCCTCCCATCTATCAGCCGTGCATCGATATAATAAAGCTTTCACAAAAGGAAACGGTCATTCCGAGAACCGCAAGCCTGACTGCCTTTAGATTTGCACCACTGATCGGCTTTGCGGGCATGCTTGCCGCTATAGCAATCATTCCCATAACAGGTCTATATTCAGGTCTTTATCAGTCTGGCGACCTTCTGGTCTTGCTTTACCTGCTGTCCACTCCGGCGCTCGCGCTGATGATCGGAGCTTCAGCCTCCGGTTCGCCTTACAGCTCCGTCGGACTTTCAAGAGAAATGACAATGGTTCTGGCATACGAGGTTCCTCTTCTTGTCGTTTTCCTGACGATTGCCATGCGGGTTGGAATGCCCGGCGGGGAATTTGCGGTGTTTTCCATGAGCGGTATAGTGAACTATCAGCTCGATAACGGGGCTCTGCTCTTTGATCTGAGGATGTTGCCCGCTTTTCTTGCGTTTCTTTGCTGCATCCCCGGTACGATCGGAGTTGTGCCTTTTGATATACCAGAGGCGGAGACCGAGATCACCGAAGGCCCGCTTCTTGAATACTCGGGTTCGGGCCTTGCAATGTTCAAGCTTACAGGCGGCTTGAAGATGCTGGTTATGTCTGCGCTTGCGGTTGCTCTGTTTTTTCCGACGGGAATCGGAAGCTTTTGGCTTGTAAATCTGCTGTGGTTCATTTTTAAGTGTGTCACCGTATGCCTGTTCGCTGTCACGCTGGTTCGTGCCACAAGGGCCAGAATGCGTCTGGATCAGGCCTATAAGTTCTTCCTGATTTACCCGACCGCGCTTGCGTTTATCAGCCTTGTTCTGACATTGCTTGCCTTCAGAATAAATTTCTGAATACATAAACTCTGGAAGGAGGAAATTTCCGCATGTCTGAACTGATTCAAAAGATTGTTAAAAGGTCTCCATGGATATACAGAATAAATGCCGGTTCCTGCAACGGATGCGATGTCGAAATGGCTACGACCGCCCTGATCCCGAGATACGATGTCGAACGTCTCGGCTGCAAGTATTGCGGAAGCCCGAAGCACGCGGACATTGTACTGATATCAGGGCCTGTAACGAAGGTTGTCAAGGACAAGGTGCTGCGGGTCTATAATGAGATCCCAAATCCAAAGGTTGTTGTCGCAGTCGGCATCTGTCCTATCTCAGGAGGGGTCTTCAGAGAAAGCTATGCTGTTGAAAATCAGCTTGACGCCTATATTCCGGTGGATGTGAATGTTCCCGGCTGTCCCCCGCGCCCTCAGGCGATAATAGACGGCATCGCAAAGGCGATCGAGATATGGAAAACGAAGTTTTAAAAGGATTTATATCCCTGACTTGTCTGACGCGCAGACAGTGCGCAATATGTCCATGATCTTCTCCCATGGCTTATTGCGCATTGAGCGCAGGGAAAGGAGCGGTTAAAATGAGCACGTTTCTAAAGGTAATTTTGCAGAATCTTGCAAAGGGCCCTTCAACTATTAAATATCCCTTTGAAGATTCGCCCGCACCGGAAAAGCTGAGAGGGAAAATAGCGCATGACCCGGAAAAATGTGTGGCGTGCCGTATGTGCGAATATGTCTGCGCGGGCGGCGCGATAAGAATTCAGGATACTGAGGATAATAAGGGTATAAACTTTGTGGTATGGCATAATTCCTGTACATTCTGCGGCTTATGCGAATACTACTGTCCGACAGGGGCGATTCATATGACGAATGATTATCATACAGCACACCCGCAGGAAGAAAAGTATGACTACTGCGAAAAAACATGCGTTAATAAAGCTCTGTGTGCCCGCTGCGGCGAACCCATTTTGCCGCTGCCTCCGAAGATGATTAAAAAGGTATATGGCGAGGAAGGCGATGTCAAGGGCCTTTCCAAGCTGTGCCCAAAATGCCGCAGAAAGGCTGTGTGGGAGGACGTTGTCCGATGAAAGAAGACGTTATAAGCAGCTTCATTGAGAAGCTGACACAAAAAACCGGAGGGAAATTCGACCTGAAATGGGACGTTGACAAAAAAGGTGTCATATTCGGTTGGTGCAGGCTTGAGAAACCGGATGATATATATACAGTTGCAGAATTAATTGCTGATTTCAAAGGCAGGGTGATGACTATATCTCCGCTTAACACGCCAAACGCCATCCCAGTCAAAGCGCCCGATAATGCTCCGAAAAACACTCCCTCAATTAAAAAACCGGTCAATGTGGTTATTAATTATCATTTCTTTTTTGAGGGTATAAATCTAACTGTCAGCGTTACACTGCCTGACGATAAGAGGACGGTAAAAGCCATTACACCGGTACTGATAAGCGCCGACTGGCACGAGAGGGAAATGCGTGAGCTCTACAACATTGAATTGC
>JAJUHD010000036.1 GCA_029268085.1 Bacillota bacterium
GGCGCGTCATACGGCCGCTCAGACGAGGGACACGGCGAGAAGGTGATGGTCGAATTCGTTTCGGCTAACCCGACAGGGCCAATGACAATCGGCAATGCGCGCGGCGGTGTTCTTGGCGACGCGCTCGCCTCTGTGCTGGATAGAGCGGGCTATAAGGTCTGGCGCGAATTCTATGTAAACGACGCGGGCAATCAGGTGGATCTTTTCGGAAAGTCTATTGAGGCGCGCTATTTGCAGATAATCAAGGGAGAGGACGCTGTCGAATTCCCCGAAAACGGCTATCACGGTGACGATATCAAAAATCTCGCACAGATGATCTTTGAACGGGATGGCGGAAAGTACCTTGATATGGACAGCGAGGAGCGTTGTAAAGCCTTTGTCGAATTTGGGCTGCCTTACAACATTTCTCTTATGAAGCAGCATCTGGAGCGCTACCGGATAAACTTTGACCAGTGGTTCCTTGAGAGCTCGCTTCACAGCAGCGGCTACGTCGAGGAGACAGTTAAGCTCCTTGAAGACGCAGGCTGCACATATGAAAAAGACGGCGCGATTTGGCTTCGCAACACTGAATTCGGAGCGGATAAGGACGAGGTCCTTCGCCGTGCAAACGGCTTCTACACTTATTATGCCGTCGATATCGCATATCACCGCAACAAATTTATCGAGCGCGGTTTCGACAGGGTCATTGACGTCTGGGGCGCCGACCACCACGGACATGCTATTCGCTTTGCCGCATCTATGACAGCTCCGGTGCTGGGCCTTCAGAACAAAAAGCTCGATTTCCTCATTATGCAGATGGTCCGCCTCGTGCGGGGCAACGAGGTCGTGAAGGTCTCTAAGCGCACAGGCAAGGCGCTTACTCTCAACGACCTTTTGGACGAAATAGGCGTCGACGCATGCAGGTTTTTCTTTAACGCCAAGCCCGATACCCATCTGGAGTTTGACCTTGACCTTGCGATACGTCAGGACAGCGAGAATCCGGTATACTACGTCCAGTATGCGCATGCGAGGATATGCAGCTTGATCGCTGCAATGGAAGAGGAGGGACATGCCGTACCGAAAGGCGGAGAGGTCAATGCGGCGCTTCTCAATACGGAGCATGAGCGCGAGCTTATAAAGCAGCTTGCAATGTTTACAGAAGAGATAAGGCTCGCGGCTCGCGATTATGATCCGTCGCGGATAAACCGCTATGTAACGGAGCTTGCTGCGCGTTTCCACAGGTTCTATACAAGCTGCCGTATTAAGGACGCGGAGCCGGCGCTCCGCGACGCAAGGCTCATTCTCAGCGACTGCACCGAAAAGGTTATCGCAAATGCGCTGGAAATCGTCGGCGTCACTGCTCCAGAAAAGATGTGATTCCATAGGATCCCCGCTCGGTGAGCGGGGATCATTTACCCCCAGAAAAGCCTAGTAAAAAAGGCCGCCGCGAGAAAACCTGTGAGGTCTGCGATGAGCGCTGCGGGGATAGCGTAGCGGCTGTTTTTTACGCCTGCCGCACCGAAATATACGGCGATGACATAGAAGGTGGTTTCGGTTGAGCCGAGCATCACGGCGGCGCAGCGCCCTACAAAGGAATCCGCGCCGCTGTTTTTGATTATATCACTGCCTACGGCGAGAGCACCGCTTCCGCTCAAGGGGCGGAGCAGCATAAGCGGCACTGTTTCCGCAGGTATCCCCAGCCTTGTCAGCAGAGGTGAAAGCAGGGAGCTAAGCGCGTCGACAGCACCGCTTGCCCGAAGCATGTAGATGCAGGGCAGCAGCGTGATGAGAGCGGGAGCAATCCCCAAAACGGTTTTCAGCCCGTTTTTCGCCCCATCGGTCATACCCGAGAAAACGTCCGTGCCGCGCCTTAGTGCGCAAAGCATAACGAAAGCGATTATAACGGGAACAAGAAGCTCTCCAATAAGCGTCATGTCCGTAAAAAGTGCCGGAAGAGTTTTGCGGCGAGGATGCCGGCCGATACGGACAATATGGATGAGAGCCAGACAGCGGGTATAATATCGAAGGGCGCGGCAGCACCGAACGAGGCGCGCAGGGAAGCGACTGTCGCGGGAATAAGCTGAATGGATGCGGTATTCATAACTACAAGCAGGCAAAGCTCGTCTGAAGCTGAATCCAGCCCCGATAAGCGTTTAAGACCCACGGCAGCCTTAATGCCGGCTGGGGTGGCGGCGTTCCCGAGACCCAGAAGATTTGCGGAAACGTTCGTGGAGAGCGCATCCATGGTTTCGGGATCCTTCGCCGCGGTCGGATACAGCCATGACAGTACCGGACGCATGAACTTAGAAAGTTTTTCGGAGAGGCCAGCGCGCCGCATGAGCTCCATTACCCCTGACCAGAGACATATCATACCACTCAGCGAAATGCACAAAGAGACGGCATCCTTTGCTCCGGCTACCGCGGCGGCTGAAAGTGCCGTCAGGCTGCCGTTAAGAGCGGCAAAAACAAGAGAAAACACAACTATCAAGGTTATTATTATACTGAAGAGCATAGTTTTTAATCTCCTTTTAATGTTGGCGTGGAATAATGGCCAAGTATGTTTTACAGGCATTTTTCTTTTATGTTTTAGATTGTGAAAAATAACAAAAATTGTGAATTACTAATAAATATTCAAAATTTTGTTTGACAATCATACTAAATTCTATATAATTTTATTTAGAAAGAGATATAATTATTGTAAAGAAAAGCTTTAAAGCTCGGGGAGGACAAATTTATGAAATCGACAGGCATAGTGAGAAAAGTGGATGAACTCGGGCGAATCGTGTTGCCAATCGAACTCCGCCGAACCCTAGACATCGCAGAAAAGGACTCGTTGGAGATATATGTTGACGATGATTCCATTATTCTGCGTAAGTATCAGCCGGCCTGCATTTTCTGTGACAACGCCAAGGATGTTGTTGTATACAGAGGCAAAAACGTATGCAAAGACTGTATTAAATCGTTGGAAGAAGTAAAATAGCATAATTGATATAAACCCGCGCAGTTCTGCTGCGCGGGTTTATAAATGACAAAGCTCCCCTGTCGTGCAAATCGGCAGGGGAGCAATATTTTATACTTGAACTCAGGATATGTTTTCAGCGCTGTTAAGCTGGCTGAAAGAAAGGATGACTATCGAGGCGGCGAAGCCGAAGGTAATTAACTGCTCGCCGACGGGATAGGTATCAACGAGAACAGAAATCCCCATGAATACGCCGAGAAGACCGAAATAAAGTGAAGCGAGAGGTCTGGGCTTGTTGAAAACAAAGCCGGCGATGTAATAAAAAGCAAGTATCATGGCGCAGATAGTTAGGAGTCTTGGCGCAAAATGCCATATGACGGGGTCTGAAGCGCTGTATTTATAGGCGGCTATCAGCCAGAAGCAAAGGAAAAACACGGTTGTGACAGCGCCGAAAACACCGCTCTTTTTTTCCTTCTTTGGCTTATCGACCGACATGATGAGCGAGGCGAGCCCGAAGGCGCACAAGATGCTGAACAGACCAAGTATAAGGTCAAAAGCGGACTTGGATGTGGTTACGGCGCGGTACAGAGTGAGAAGACCGCCGACTCCGACCAAAGCGCCGATGATAACGGCTGCAACAGAGACAAAGGGAATTGTCTTCGCATAGACCTCGGGATAGCCGGAAGCAAATTTTAAATGCCTGTATTCACGGAGCCAGACCAAAAGGAGGATCGCGAAAAGCACGGCGAAAAGCATTACGGCATAGCTCCATGGAGAATGGGGAATCGCAAGCCCGGTATCCGCCTCAAATGCATTGATGTTTTGCAGCCAGCGGAGGAAGCCTCCGAAAACACCCATAATGACGGCAAAGCCGCAGAGTATTAATGATTTTTTTCGCATATTACCCTTCCAGTCCAAATATAATAACAGCGGAACCGGCTACTAATGTCGGTTTAATTGCCAATTCCTTATTCGATTTATCCATTCTATACTTTTTTTACATCAGCGTCAATACAAAAGGGGAAGTGAAAGATGAAACGAATCATATGGGTTTCAATATTACTTGCTATGGCTGCCATAATTATGCCGGCTCTTTTCATGCAGGAAAATGCAAGCGGAGAATACATCTCGGACGAGCCTTCACCGGCTGTTTCCGAAAGCGTTTCCCCCTCGCCCAGCCCCGCCGCCGTTTACGAAAAAGTGCCTGATAATGAAAACACCATAACGGTTCTGAATGGAGACAAGGTCGAGGAAGTGACGATGGCGGATTATCTGCCCTATGTTCTTGCGGCTGAGGTACCGGCGACCTTTTCCGAAGAGGCGCTGAAGGCGCAGGCGGTCGCGGCAAGAACCTACATAGTGTATTGCACCAAGCACAAAAATCCCAAACACCCGCAGGCGGATATCTGCACCGAATCGGGCTGCTGTATGGCTTATTTAGAGGAAACGGAGCTTCGGGGAAACTGGGGGGACAAGTTCGACGAGAACATGGGACGGATAAGAAGTGCAGTTACGGATACGGATGGGCAGGTACTGACATATGCCGGTGAGCCGATCCTCGCTTCCTTCCATTCCTCTTCTGCGGGAAAGACCGAGAACGGCAGCGAACTCTGGGGCGATGTGCCATATCTCGTAAGCGTGAACAGCCCCGAAACAGAGACCGACGTTCCGAACTATGTGACGACCGTCGAGGTTTCAAAGGACAATTTTCGCGAGACGGTGCTGCTCCTCAAATCCGATGCCAAGTTTTCTGATGACCCGGCTCAATGGGTCACGGATACGGAACTGGACGAAAGCGGCAGGGTGAGGAACATGACGATCGGCGGCGTTGTCCTCACCGGTCCGGAAATTAGGAAGCTGTTCGAGCTGCGCAGCACAGCGTTTACGCTCGAATACAAGGACGGCATTTTTTTGTTCACCGTGACGGGCTATGGCCACGGTCTGGGCATGAGCCAGTACGGAGCGAACGTGATGGCGCGGAACGGCTTCGATTATCGTGAAATCCTTTCGCATTATTATCCTGAAACAGAGCTGAACTGAAGCTCATGCGTGTGCAGATTCGATATATTTAACTTGAGATTTTAGTCAGTTTGTTATATAATCCGTTTTGAAAAAGAAATACCGCTAAGGAGCGATTGCAATGGATTATATGGAGCTGTCACTGCAGAAGCACTACGAATGGGGAGGGAAGATAGATTACGCCGCAAAGATGCCGATAAGGAACAAGGAAGACCTGAGCGTAGCCTATACGCCCGGCGTTGCCAGACCATGCGAGGTGATACGTGACAACCCCGATAAAAGCTTTGAGCTCACAAACCGCCATAACCTTGTCGCTGTAATAACGGACGGGACGGCGGTGCTGGGACTGGGCGATATCGGCCCTGAAGCTGCCATGCCCGTTATGGAGGGTAAATGCGTTCTGTTTAAAGCCCTCGGAGGGGTGGACGCTCTGCCGCTCTGCGTCCGCACTAAGGATGTGGACGAATTTGTGCACACGGTCTCGCTCCTGCTTGGCAGCTTCGGCGGAGTGAATCTTGAGGATATCTCCGCTCCGCGCTGCTTCGAAATCGAGCGCAAGCTCAAGGAAATCAGCGATATTCCGATATTTCACGACGACCAGCACGGAACTGCGGTCGTAACCTTGGCGGCTACGCTCAACGCCCTCAAGGTCGTCGGGAAAAAGCTCGAGGATGTGCGCGTGGTGACCTGCGGAGCGGGCGCGGCAGGAGTTGCGATAATCAAGCTCCTTCTTAAAATGGGCCTGAAAGACGTTATAATGTGCGACCGTCAGGGAGCTATATATAAGGGCCGCGAGGGACTTAACGAGTCCAAGGCCGAGATTGCGGAGCTGACGAATAAATCAGGCGTTAAGGGCAGCCTTTCGGACGCTGTAAAGGGTGCCGATATTTTCATCGGCGTATCGTCGCCCGGAACGGTAACTGAGGATATGGTGAGGTCAATGGCTCCGAAGCCCATACTATTCCCCATGTCGAACCCTACGCCGGAGATCATGCCTGACCTTGCTGAAAAAGCGGGTGCCGCGGTCGTTGGAACCGGGCGGAGCGATTTCAAAAACCAGATAAACAACGTCATGGCTTTCCCAGGAATATTTAGGGGTGCGCTGGACGTACGCGCTTCGGAGATTAACGATGAGATGAAGGTCGCGGCGGCTATGGCGCTCGCGGGGCTTGTATCTGAAAGCGAGCTTAGCGCAGATTTCATCCTTCCCGCCGCCTTTGACCCGCGCGTCGCGCCGACGGTCGCAGCGGCGGTTGCGGAGGCTGCGATTATAACCGGTGTTGCGAGGATCGGAAAATAACGTTGGGCGTGCCTTCCAAGGAGCTGTTTAGGTTCTAAAAGCCGGTGCTTGCGTTTCCGCGAATCGCAAGGATATTCCGGTCCGCCGTATGCGAGGAATGCTGCAAATAAAAGAACGCGAGGTTTTCCTCGCGCTCTTCTTATCTTTTGAAGGAATGGTCAGGTATAAAACACCGTAAATGTAGCCTCTGCGACAAGGCGGTTTTGATCGTCGTAGGCTCTCGCTTCGACCACCGAAAGCGTCTTTCCGATTTTTATTGGTTCCGCTTTGGCGATGAGATAGGTCCCCAGAGCGGGGCGCAGAAAGTAAATGTTTGCCGCCTGCGTTACACAGCGGCGATCGACATTTGCCGCTGCGAAGCCTGCGGCTACGTCACAGATCGCGAACACGATACCGCCGTGCGCTATGCCCTGAGAGTTTACGGTATCGGGTGTCAGCTCGACTTTGCACGAGGCGTAATCGTCGCGGAGTTCCGTCAGCTTGATGCCGTTATGATAATTGAAGTCCGGGACATCGTTCATATAGTCGATAATTCGAGCAAAGCGCTCTTCCTTAGTCATTTGCTGTCCAGCCAGTTTTTCTTCATAGCTATAATCTTCATCCATTTATGTTTTTCTCCTCCGATAGGGCTTGCCTTACAAGGTCAATCCGCGTAAAAATACTCCTGCTCACAGGCAGGAGTATTTTAACACTATTCACTAAATAATAAAAGAGTTTTTCAATAATTTGCCTTTTTAAGAACGATTCTGCCTTCTTCAATGACTGCTTCCGCTTTATCTCCCTGCTTGAGAGAGCCGTCAAGCAGCTTTTCCGCAGCCCCGTCCTCAATAGTGGACTGGATAGTTCTGCGAAGCGGGCGCGCCCCGTAAACTGGATCGAAGCCCTCCTCGGCCAGCTTGTCGAGCGCTTCATCTGTGACGAAAAGGCTTATGCCGACATCCTCAAGACGTTTAGCGACTATTGAGATCATGTTGTTCGCAATCATCCTGATGTCCTCGCGTGTGAGTTGGGAGAAGACGATCGTCTCGTCGATACGGTTCAGGAATTCGGGACGGAAGGTGGCCTTCAGATCCTTCATGACGAGAGCGCGTATCTCCTCGATGTTCTTGACTCCGTCGCTTTTTGTATCAACGCCGGAGAAGCCGAGAGTCTTTTGCTTGTCGGTGATGTTACGCGCGCCGATATTCGAGGTCATAACTATGATAGTGTTCTTGAAATCGACCTTTCTGCCCTGCGAATCGGTGAGGATACCGTCGTCCATAATTTGAAGCATTATGTTGAAAACATCCTCATGGGCTTTTTCGATCTCGTCGAACAGGATGACCGAATAAGGCTTTCTTCTGACCTTCTCGGTGAGCTGGCCGCCCTCGTCATAGCCGACATAGCCCGGAGGCGAACCGATGAGCTTGGAGACGGTGTGCTTTTCCATGTATTCGGACATATCGATTCTTATCATGGCGTCCTCATCGCCGAAAACTGCTTCAGCAAGAGCCTTGCACAGCTCGGTTTTGCCGACGCCGGTGGGGCCGAGGAACAGGAAGCTGCCGACCGGACGCTTCGGATCCTTGAGGCCGACACGCCCTCTGCGTATTGCGCGGGATACCGCAGAAACTGCTTCGTTCTGGCCGATGACGCGCTTGTGGAGTATCTCCTCCATCTTAAGGAGCCTGTCGCTTTCGCTCTCAGTCAGGCTCGTTACAGGAATTCCGGTCCAGCCGGAAACAACCTCGGCAATATCCTCCTCGGTAACACATCTGACCGTACCGCCGCGCTTTTCATCCCACTTTTTGCGCGCCGCGTCGAGTTCTTCACGCTGCTGCTTCTCACGGTCTCGTATTTTTGCCGCAGCTTCAAAGTCCTGAGCTTTTATAGCGGCTTCCTTCTCGTTTACCAGCGCGTCAATGCGCTTTTCAATTGCCTTAAGGTCTTCCGGAGGCGTAAGCGTCCTCATTCGGACGCGGGAGGCAGCCTCATCCATAAGGTCGATAGCCTTGTCGGGCAGGTAACGGTCGTTAATGTACCGGCTGGACATCGTTACGGCTGCATTAATCGCGCCGTCCGTTATCTTGAGCTTATGATGAGCTTCGTACTTATCTCGCAGCCCTCTGATGATCTCGATGCTTTCCTCGGCGGAGGGCTCGTCGACCATGACCGGCTGGAACCTGCGTTCTAGCGCTGCGTCTTTCTCGATGTGTTTGCGGTACTCGTTGAGCGTGGTCGCACCGATTACCTGGATTTCGCCTCTGCCCAGAGCGGGCTTTATGATATTTGCGGCGTCAATCGCGCCTTCCGCGGCGCCTGCGCCGATTATGGTGTGCAGTTCATCTATGAAAAGTATAATGTCGCCGGCCTTTTGTGTCTCCTTGAGGGCAGCCTTTATGCGTTCCTCGAAATCGCCGCGGTACTTTGTCCCCGCGAGCATGCCCGTTAGGTCAAGAGAGACTATGCGTTTTCCGCGAAGGTCCTCCGGTACGTCCCCGGCGGCGACCATTTGTGCAAGCCCCTCGGCAATCGCCGTTTTGCCTACGCCCGGTTCGCCGATGAGAACGGGGTTGTTTTTAGTGCGGCGCGAAAGGATCTGGATAACACGCTGTATCTCGCGCGAACGCCCTATCACGGGATCGAGCAGTCCCTCTTGCGCCGCGGCTGTCAGATCACGGCTGAACTGGTCAAGTGTTTTTGTTTCCGTCTTTTTTCCGCTGCGTCCCGTTGTCGCCGACGATGCCTGCGGAGGAGTCTGGCGATAATCGGAGCTGCGGAAGACGTTTACAATGTCGGTGTATATTTTATTAAGGTCGACGCCCGTCGAAGTAATCAGCCTTGCTCCCGCGCATTCAGGCTCCCTAAGCATGCCCATGAGCAAATGCTCTGTTCCGATATAGCTGTGGCCAAGACGGTTGGCATCGATGATCGAAAGCTCTATGATACGCTTGGCGTCAGGGGTAAGTCCCTGCGCGGGAATGCCCGGCGCTCCGCGTCCTACGAATTTTTCCAGAAGCTCGGAGATGAGCGTGTCGTCAAGGCCGTTGTCGCGCAGCACCTTTGCGCCCAGACCTTCGCCCTCGCCCGCTATTCCGAGGAGGATGTGCTCCGTCCCGACGTAGCTGTGGCCCATATTCTGCGCTGCTTCCTGTGCTTTTGAAAGAGCTATCTGCGCTCTTTCTGTAAATCTGTCTTGGTTACGCATTCACGTTCCTCCTCGAAATGAATTTTGCAGGTCTAGTAATTATTTCTCGAGTTCGCGGATCTTATCCCGCAGTTCGGCCGCTTTTTCATATTCCTCTGCTCTTACGGCAGATCTAAGCTGATGCCTGAGGGCAAAGAGCTCGCGCTTTTTGCGGAATTCGCCGCCGGCGTCCTTGGGAATATTATCCTTCACTTTTTCTTCGGTTTCTGTCGCTTTTTCCGGTTCACCCACGGTTACGTTTACGCTGGGCGCCTCAAGGGTCGGTGTAAACAGGCGGCGGCCGAAGAAATTGTCGGCGAGCTGGTCGAAGGAAGCGAACGGATCACGGAAGAAACCGTCGGTAAGCCGGCTGAAGGAATCAAACGGATCGGAGAAGAAACCGTTTACAAATCCGCCAAAGGGCTGCCTGAAAAAGTTATCGAACATGGAACGTGGACGGAACTCGAGCATCTCGCCGAAGCCCTCGGCCTTTGCGCAGTCCGCGCAGAGATGGAACTCGGTCTTATCGCCGTTTATATTCGACTGGTAGTGGAATACTGCTTCGTTGTTATTGCACTTTTCGCATTTCATAATATTAAACCTCCTAAAATAATATATATGATTTGAATTACTATACTGCCAGAATGCTGACCAGCATCTGTTTAAAAATCGATGCACGGACGTAATCGCGGTGTTCGGGGGATATGGGGCGCAGCGAATTATCGCTTATCGCAGTCATAATAAGTCCCGCCGTTTTTTCATCAAGTGCATCCGAGCCGAGCATATTTGAAACAAAAGCCTCGGCGGTACGCAGGTCAAGATTGTCGCCGACGGCGTTTACCGTGTGCATAATGAGCCTTTCAGGACTTGCCTGAACTCTCGTTATTCTGATATAACCGCCGCCGCCTCTCCGAGACTCGACAATGTAACCGTGCTCGGGAGAAAATCTCGTTGAAATAACATAGTTTATCTGACTGGGAACGCATCGGAACCTTTCAGCCAGATTGGAGCGCTGAAGCTCCGCGATCCCGCCCGCATTTTCCAGAACATCAATAATAAAATTCGCTATCATATCGCTTGTTCCCATGCTGTCACCTCGTAGATGTATTACCTTGCATTGACATTGACTATCTTTGACCTTTTGACATTATAATAGTCAAGAAAGGTCAGTTATGCAAATAATGGTTTGACCTTTCTTGACCAATAGATTTTAATTATTATAAACTATCTAACAATAGCTTTTGTTTTCATTGATTATCTCGTTTTTTCTTTTAATTGCTCAATCCAAAGGCGTTTTAAGAAATTTTCTTGCAATACGAAAAGTATATGTTATAATGCAAAAGTGAGAGACTAAATTCAACCAAGGAGGATACATAAATGTTTGTAATCAGCAGCGATTGCATCGCATGCGGTGCTTGTGCGGACGGCTGCCCTGCCGGAGCCATCTCAATGGGTGACGAACACTATGAGATCGATCAGGACAAGTGCCTTTCCTGCGGCGCTTGCGTAGATACCTGTCCCACAGGTGCTATTTCCGAGAAATAAAATGTCGTAATTTCAAAGAGCTTGTTGCAATGCGTTTAAATTGCGGCAGGCTCTTTGATTTTTTTATATCAAGAAGGTGACGTATGGACGCATTTGACGAGCTGTGGCGGGGAGGCCCGCGTTTTATGCAGACCGAGGATAGCTTCAAGCTCTCTACGGATTCGGTACTGCTGGCCGATTTTGCGAATATGAAACGCGTGAGAAGCTGCCTCGATCTGGGAAGCGGGGCGGGCGTTCTCTGTGTTCTGCTCGCGTCGAAGAATCCGGACGCTCTGATAACAGGCATCGAGATCCAGCCGAAATGTGCCGAGCTGAGCCGCAGAAATCTTGCCGAAAACAAAATGAACGGCAGGGCGGACATAATAACCGCAGATCTGCGAGAGCACCGAAGCCTCATTAAGGCTGAGAGCTTTGACATTGTCGTCTCAAACCCGCCGTATTTCACGGAAAATTCGGGCTACAGCGCGCCGGCCTCCCACCGGGCTTCCGCCCGCGAAGAGAAAAGCTGCACCTTACAGGATATCTGCGCGGCGGCGAAATGGGCTCTGCGCTGGGGCGGCATTTTCTCTCTCGTGCATAGACCCGAGCGGCTGAGCGAGGTGTTCTGTGCGATGGCCGAAGCTGGTATCGAACCGAAAAGGCTGCGCATGGTTTCGCACAGCGCGCTTAAGGCCCCAAGCCTTGTTCTTATCGAGGGCAAGCGCGGCGGCAGGAAGGGACTGAAAATCGAAGCGCCTTTGATTCTTACAAACGCCGATGGCTCTGATTCGGACGAGGTGCAGAGAATATATAAAAGGGGAGCCTATGCTCCCGACCGAAAAGGAACAAAACTATGAGCGGAACATTATATCTTGTTGCGACACCTATAGGAAATCTCGGCGACTTTTCGCCGCGTGCGGTCGAAACGCTCCAAAGCGTCGATTTCATCGCGGCGGAGGATACGCGCGTTACGGTGAAGCTGCTGAACCATTTCGGGATAAAAAAGCCGCTCATCAGCTATTTTGAGCATAACCGCGTACAGAGCGGGGAAAAGATCGTCGAGCGACTGAAAAACGGCGAAAACGTCGCGCTGGTCTCGGACGCGGGCATGCCAGCTATAAGCGACCCGGGCGAGGATCTGGTGCGCCTCTGCGCGAGAGAAAATATTCAGGTTTTGACCATACCCGGCCCCTGCGCGGCGGTCTCGGCGCTTGCCGTCAGCGGACAATCCACCCAGCGATTCACGTTTGAGGGCTTCATCTGCACCGCAGGGAAAAACCGCGCGGCGCATCTGGAGAGCCTTAAAAATGAAAAACGCACAATGATAATCTATGAAGCGCCGCACAAGCTCATGGCGACGCTTACCGACCTAAAGGAAACCCTCGGCGGCGACAGGGAGCTTTCGCTCTGCCGCGAGATCACGAAGATACACGAGGAAGTCATACGCACAACAATTAACGGAGCGCTGGAGCTTTATTCGAGTATTCCGCCGAAGGGCGAATATGTGCTGGTGGTCAAAGGCAGAGAGGAAGCGGAAGAACCGGAGATGACACTTGAGCAGGCGCTTTCGCGAGTCGATTTTTACCGGAACGAAGGCAAGTCTCTGAAACAGGCCGCAAAGCTTGCTTCCGAGGATACTGGCTATTCTAAGAACGAGCTGTATAACGCCGCGCTTGAAAAAGATAGGCAGACTTGACAAATTTCGAGTGGCGGACTAAAATAATGGGAAATAATACGAACAGGGGAGCTCGTACAGCGGGCTGAGAGGAAGTAATCGAACTTCGACCCTTACACCTGATTTGGGTAATGCCAACGTAGGAAGTAAGTGATTGCTTATTTGAGCGGGAAGCGCATATCAGGGCGCCTCCCGCTTTTAATTTCTGTTCGTGGAAAAGAGGTATTATGGAAGAAAAGGTTAAAACAGGCGTATTTTCAAATGGGCTTATCTGGTTTGGCGCGGCGGTCTCCATTGCGGAAATACTGACGGGTACGTTTCTGGCGCCGCTGGGCTTCGGAAAAGGACTTGCGGCAATAATCATCGGACATATCATCGGCTGCGTGCTCATGTATCTCGCAGGACTCATAGGAGCAAAAACTGAAAAGAGCGCGATGGAGACAGTCAAGATTTCTTTCGGGCAAAAGGGCTCAATTTTGTTTTCGTCTCTCAACGTAATTCAGCTCGTCGGCTGGACTGCAATCATGACGAAGTCGGGGGCCGAAGCAGCCGGTATTGCCGCCGATCTAGGCAGCGGCTGGGTCTGGTGCCTTATCATAGGCGCGCTCATTATTATATGGATACTGGCAGGGACAAAAAACCTTGTTAGGCTGAATACGGCCGCGATGCTTGGCTTGTTCGTACTGACGGTTATTCTTAGCGTGCTCGTCTTCAGGGGAAAACCGTCTATTCCTTCCGGCGAGGGGCTCTCATTCGGCGCGGCTGTCGAGCTTTCCGCCGCGATGCCGCTTTCATGGCTGCCGCTCATCTCCGACTACACAAGGTCGGCGGAGAAAAAGCGTGCCGCGACCTTTGCCAGCGCGGCGGTTTATTTCTTTACGAGCTGCTGGATGTATGTGATAGGCCTCGGAGCGGCTCTGTTTACCGGTGAAAGTGATATAGCGAAAATCATGGTTGCGTCGGGTCTTGGAATCGCGGGACTTCTCATCGTAGTATTCTCGACGGTCACGACGACCTATCTGGATGCGTATTCCGCAGGGGTCAGTTCCGTAAGCATTTCGGGTAAAGTTAACGAAAAGCGGGCGGGCGCAGCGGTTTGCGTCATCGGAACCGCACTTGCGATTTTTGCGCCTGTAACACGGTTTGAAGGTTTTTTGTATTTCATTGGCTCGGCTTTCGCGCCGATGGCGGCGATTCTGATTACGGATTATTTTATACTCAAAAAGGATAGATCGCAAAGTCCGTTCAGCCTGGTCAATCTGAGCCTTTGGATTATCGGCTTTGCTGTTTACAGGGCGGCTATGAGGATAGACCTGCCCATCGGATATACACTGCCCGTAATGATAATCGTATCGATACTATGCGTTATTGCAGATAAAATCTTTGGAGGTTATAAATATGCTCGGTAAATATCTAGAAAACGTGAGGGCAAAGAGTCCGCTTATACACAACATCACAAATTACGTCACGGTGAACGACTGCGCAAACATCCTGCTCGCCTGCGGCGCTTCGCCTATCATGTCCGACGACTGCGGAGAGGTCGAGGAAATCACCTCGATCTGCGGCGGGCTGAATATCAATATCGGCACGCTTAACAAGGATACCATCCCCGCGATGCTGCTTGCGGGCAAAAAAGCGAACGAACTGGGCCATCCCGTCATTCTCGACCCGGTCGGCGCGGGAGCTTCGAAGCTGCGTACCGAGACGGCGAGAAGACTGCTGGACGAGGTAAGGTTTACCGTTATCCGCGGGAATATTTCGGAGATCAAGACCCTCGCCGTCGGTACGGGTTCGACGAAGGGCGTAGATGCCGACGTGGCGGACGCGGTGACCGTGGAGACTCTGGACAGCGTAGTCGCGTTTGCGAAGGAATTCTCGAAGAAGACAGGAGCTGTTATCGCGATTACGGGCGCGACCGACATTGTCGCCGGCGCGGAAAAAGCATTTGTTATTACGAACGGGCACCCTATGATGGCACGCATAACCGGCAGCGGCTGCATGCTGACCGCAATGACGGCCGCATACATTACGGCTAATCCCGAAAATATCCTCGAGGCGACAGCGGCGGCGGTCTGTGCGATGGGGGTTTGCGGTGAAAAGGCGTATGATACCACGGTAGATAAGCGCGCGGGGAATTCGAGCTTTCGCAACTATCTCATTGACAAGGTGTGCAGACTGGACTCCGAGGATCTCGACAAGGGCGCGAGATACAGAATCGTTTGACGGAAAGGACCGGTTGGTTTGAGTAAAAATATAGACAGAAAGGCTCTTTTGCTGTATGCCGTGACGGACAGGGCATGGCTTGGCGGAAGGACACTTGCGCACGACGTTGAGGAAGCGCTGAAGGGCGGCGCTACAATGCTACAGCTCCGCGAAAAGGAGCTTCCATATGAAGAATTCCTTGCGGAGGCCTTCGAGATCAAGGCACTATGTGCAAAATACTGCGTACCGTTTATAATTAACGACAGCGTTGAAATTGCGCTCGCCTGTGACGCGGACGGCATACACATCGGGCAATCCGATATGGAGGCTTTGAAGGTGCGCGAGAAGCTCGGACCGGACAAGATCATCGGCGTTTCGGCGCAGACGGTGGAGCAGGCAGTGCTAGCGGAAGAGAGCGGAGCAGACTATCTGGGCGTGGGTGCGGTATTTACAACGTCGACAAAAAAGGACGCGGATTTCGTACCGTACGATATGCTGAAGGCGATTTGCTCGGCGGTTTCGATCCCCGTCGTCGCGATCGGCGGAATTTACGCTGACAATATCGAAAAGCTCGCGGGCGCAGGGATAAACGGCGTTGCGCTGGTATCTGCGATTTTCGCGGAAAGGGACATAAGAACAGCCACCGAAGAAATGCGGAGGCTTTCGGAAAAGATAATAAAAAGCGAGGCGGAAGAATGAAGAAGATTCTTACGATAGCGGGCTCGGATTGCAGCGGCGGCGCGGGCATACAGGCGGACATTAAGACTATAACCGTCCATAAAATGTACGCTATGAGCGCTATAACGGCGCTCACCGCGCAAAACACGACAGGGGTCTATGGAATAATGGAGGCGAGTCCCGAGTTCGTGAAACAGCAGCTCGACTGCATTTTTACGGATATACGTCCCGACGCAGTAAAGATTGGTATGGTTTCAAACTCCGCGATAATAACTGTGATAGCGGACAAGCTGGCCGAGTACAAAGCGAAGAATATTGTCGTAGATCCCGTGATGGTTTCAACGAGCGGAAGCCGCCTGCTCTCCGCCGACGCGACGGACGCGCTGCTTAAACGGCTATTACCGTTAGGCACGGTCATAACTCCGAATATTCCTGAAGCAGAGGTGCTTTGCGGCCTTGATATCGAAAGCGCGGATGATATGCTTCGCGCGGCCGAGAAAATTGCGCAGACAGTTCCCGGCGCGATACTCATAAAAGGCGGGCATCTTACGGACGACGCAAGCGACCTTTTGTATTCGAACGGGAAAACCGTATGGTTCCGCGGAGATAAGGTCGATAATCCCAACACTCACGGTACTGGCTGCACGCTTTCCTCCGCGATAGCATGCAATCTGGCAGCCGGCTTTTCACTTGAAAAGAGCGTTGAGAATGCCAAGGCCTATATTACGGGCGCGCTTAAAGCGGGACTCGACATCGGCAGGGGCTCGGGGCCGCTGGACCATACCTATGCCATTTGATTAAAATCGGCTTGAATAGTATCCGAGCGTATGATAGACTGTGCGCAAGGACAGACCGGACAGCGTTCCGCTCAACGTCATACGCGAAAGGAGAAAAAGATGATAAACGCATATCCTTTTGAGCTGATGGCCCTGCCCTATGATTATTCGGCGCTTGAGCCGTCCGTCAGCAGGACAACACTCGAATTCCACCACGACAAGCACCATCAGACCTATGTCAACAACCTGAACGCCGCGCTTGCCAATTCGAAGGAGTATCAGCGCAAGAACCTTGAGGAGATCCTCTCAAGCCCCGATAAGCTTCCTGCCGATATTGCGGCCGCCGTCACGAATAACGGCGGCGGAGTGTTCAACCATAATTTCTATTTCGAGGCATTGGCTGCTCCTGATTCGACCGTACCCTCAGATAAGCTGAGGAATGCCATCGTAAAGGCCTTCGGATCTTTTGAAGATTTCCTCGCCGAGTTTAAAAAGGCGGCTCTGGCACAGTTCGGTTCGGGTTGGGCGTGGCTCGTTGTCGATGCCGATACGAACATGGAGATAGTCCGTACAGCGAACCAGGATACTCCGCTAAGGAACGGATACAAGCCGCTTCTGACTATAGACGTCTGGGAACATGCATACTATCTTGACTATCAGAACCGCAGAGCGGACTATATCGATGCTTATATCAAGGTTATTAACTGGGAAGTTGTTTCGAAGCGTTATGCAAAGAGCTTGTTTACCAGTTTCCATCAGGCTGTA